>NZ_QQWY01000038.1:0-44578 GCF_003950455.1 Sphingomonas sp. ABOLE | reverse complement strand
CTATGGCAGGGAGCGATCCCGTTGACGGTGGGAGCCATCTGGCTCAGATTGCATGCCGCGCCGACGGTTGTCGGCGCATGGATATCTGCTGGCCAAAACCCGCCGCTGCTTCCCGACATAGGACGTTATCGGATCTGATATGCTCGGGCGGCCCATGCTCGATGAACAGATCGGCCAGTATGTCGATGACGTCGTTTGACCGGAACCGGCGCAACGGCACCATCGCCAGGCATTCTCGGCTGAACTCGTCGATGATGTTGAGCATCCGGAACTTGCGCCCATTGTGCGTCTGATCCTCGACGAAGTCGTAAGACCAGACATGCCCGCGGTGTTGCGGGCGAAGGCGGATGCATGATCCGTCGCCCAGCCAGAGGCGACGGCGCTTCGGTTGCCGCTTCGGCACCTTGAGACCCTCCCGCCGCCAGATGCGCTCCACCACAGACAGGCTGACCTGCCAGCCGGCATGACCCAGCAGCGCATGGATGCGGCGGTAGCCGTAGCGGCCATAATCCTTTGCCAGCGCGACGATGTCCGCCGTCAGCCGCTGCTCGTCGGCATCGTCCTTCGGACGGTGACGCTGCGTCGAGCGATGCTGACCGAGAACCTGACAGGTCCGCCGCTCCGATACCGGCAGCACACGACGGACCTGCTCGATCGCTTCACGGCGACGGGAGGGGCTCAAAAAGTCAGCTTCGACGCCTCTTGCAGGATCGCCTTGTCCAAAGCGAGATCGGCCACCAGCTTCTTCAGTCGGGCGTTCTCACGTTCCAGATCCTTCATCCGTCGCGCCTGATCTACCTTCAGGCCGCCGTATTCCTTGCGCCACCGATACAGCGTCTGCTCCGAGATGCCGACCTGCCGGCAAGCCTCGAGCGCTGTCGATCCCCGCCCAACCAACACATCCACCTCACGCAGCTTCGCAATGATCTGCTCCGGCGTAAACCGCTGACGTCCCATACCAATCTCCAATTCTCACGCCCCGCAGGGCTCTCTTCAGAATTGGACCAGGTTTTCCAAGGCAGACCACATCGACCAAGAGAACGCTTGGCGCTGAGATGATCGTCGAGGGATAGAGCATTCGTCGTCGCGCGAGGTCATCGGACAGGCGGTAGGTCGCAAGGCTCATCTTTTTGTCCGTCGGTCGGAGCCGTCGGCATCGGCTCATTGAAGCCGCCACCACCCTGCTCCACAAGCATCCGCAGATTCCGGCAAGAAGCAGACTATGAACATATGGCGCTGACTTTCAACGCGGTCCTCGACGAAGCGGGCATAAGCCCTGATTCCGTTCGTCTCCTG
The DNA here is from genome assembly GCF_003950455.1 of Sphingomonas sp. ABOLE. NCBI lineage: Bacteria > Pseudomonadati > Pseudomonadota > Alphaproteobacteria > Sphingomonadales > Sphingomonadaceae > Sphingomonas > Sphingomonas sp. ABOLE. The sequence continues at coordinate 43,282 of NZ_QQWY01000038.1, read as the reverse complement.
CGGCATCAAACGCATTCTGCGGGCCGGACGCCTTATTCGCTCTGGCGCGACGATCGGGCGGGCTTCCTCGTGTATCAAAGCCTTCAGACGAGCCAGAACCGCGCTCGTCTTTCCGCAAGATATTGGGCGAGCTTCGTCGTGACGCCCGCGGCAGCCACCCTGTTCGTGGGACTTTACGAAATCTCGCTCATCGGGAGTGCGCCCGACGACATTGTCGACCCGCTGCGTCACAAGCTCGCAACCGAAGGCGGCACCCGGCCGCTCGATCTCTATGCGCAAACCTCCGTATTCGCGTTGGAGGACATGAGCGGCCGTTTGACCATCGACTGGGGCGCAGGAACCCGGAGTTGGATCCAGCGTGCCGGTAGCCAGGCGAAGGCTATACTCGAATTGAGCCGCACGTTTCAGGAGGAAGCGTTCCCAGGTTATGTGCGGTTCATCGGCAACCTCTCGTCGCTGGAAGCACTGCCAAAGGGCTGGATCGCCGCGCTTACCGCGGCGCGGGGCGTTTACCTTCTGACCTGCCCGCGCACGCGCGAGCAATATGTTGGTTCGGCCACAGGCGAGAGCGGTTTCTTCGGCCGCTGGCTCACCTACATCCGAGATGGCCATGGCGGCAATCTGGGTCTGAAAAGTCGCGACCCGAGCGACTATCAGGCCAGCATTCTCGAAGTGAGCGGATCAAGCGCCACCGTCGAGGAGATCATCGCTGCAGAGCAGCTTTGGAAAGCGAAGCTACAAAGCCGGGAGCTGGGCCTTAACCGTAATTGAGGGTGTTTCACCGACCGGCGTGAAGTGCCCGACGTGCTTCCTCGGTGATCGTGTAAACCGCTTGCCGCTGGGCGCCCCGATTTTGGTGATCCACCCGGTAGCCCTGATAATGCCGCCTGACGAAGCCGGCGCGAACCAACTCGGAAACGGCGCGGCTGACATTTGTGCGGCCGGACTGACGAACCCGCTTGCGAACCTGAGCGTCGACGATCCTGTTTGCCGCCACCGGATCGACCGGAAGGGCACACTTAGCCTCAAGGTCTTGTCGCACCTTGTCTGCGATCGCGAGACGACGGGGGTCGCGCTGAGCGACGGGAACCAGTGCGTCGCATAGCCAATCCCGGACGGGAATCCGGCGGTCACCCTCGCGGATGTACGGTCCCGCCGATCCCGTCTGAGCACTCGCCTGGGCGATCAAGTTGAGCACCATGAAGCTGTAACGCGGTCGCTCGCATACGATCGTCAGCCGCTCCAGAATGGCCGGTAGGTCAAGCGGGCGCGTAGGCTCTCCGGCTTTCACCGGCCGAGCACAGTCCTCAAGGGAAAAGAGATCGGGCTGAAACATGGAACATTACAAGCACAGAGTGCCGGCAAAGTGAATCCCGCACAGGAGGGCCACAAAGACTTTAACCGCTCGTGGCACTTCACCGAGCGAGGTAAAGTGCCGCGAGCGGTACGGATTTTTGACGGCGGGGCGCGGCTAGAGGGTGATGAGGATGCGGCTCTTAAACAACTTACGCAATTGGATAGCCAACGCGCTACGTGTTGAGGAGCCGGCCGAGACCGCCGCGCTCCAAGAAACCAGCGAGCGTGATCTCCATACACTCGACAGCTGGCGACAGATGTTGTCGGGTCTGCCGCGAACGATCGAGTGCCCGCAAATGACGTTGTTCGGGCGCGACGAGGAAGGCGCGATCTTCAAGGGTTCGGGTCGCATCGAAATCGTCAGCACGACCAAGATGCGGTTCTATATGCATGCGGCGCCTTCGGTAGATTTGCGGCAGGCACTGGAGGTGTTCAACCGGCAGAAGTCGCAGCCGTATGACGCCCGTGACCTCCTCCGCTTGTTTGCGACGGACTATCGCGGGGTCGAATGGGTGGGCGGCTATACCCAGGTGGACTTCTTCGCCGACCACAATAACGGGTGGCCGCTGAGCGGCGAAATCGACGCACTGCACGCGCTGGCTAAAGGCTACTGGGTATCGAAGCGGAGCAATGTCGAGCTGTTGCTCGTGCCGCCAATCGACCTGCCGATGAGCGAGCCGCTGACAACCACGGCATTCATCGGCGAGCGCCGTATCTTGGCGAGCCGCGGGCCGGGCCAACACGTGATTGAGGTCCTCGGGACTAGCATCACCTTTTCGTATGAGCCGTCAGGCCAGGCGTTGTGGATCACTGCCGACGCGGGCGGGGTTCTCTCTCATCCGTTCTTGGAGAATTGGCTGACAGAGCCGCTGCGTATCCTGCTCGGCGTGCCGGTCTATCCGCGCATGGTCGCGCGCAACCTCGGTGACGGCACTGCGCATGTGTGGCTGCGGCCATCGCCGCGCCATCGGGAGCCGTCTGCGATCGGCTTGCTGCAGCCCTTCGCGATCGAACACGGACGGGCGGAAGCCTTTTGGAAGCTCTACGCCGACATTCTTACGTTCATCGTCAAGGTCGGATCTTTCGAAGCGAATCCGCTGACACGTTATTACGATGAGCTCGCCGAAGCCCAGCTCGGTTCGCGCTGGGTGCTCACGCTGACGCTCGCCGGCGCGGCTGAGGCACTGGCGAACGAGTTGATGACCGAGGACGACAGACGGCCAGAATTCTCCGATGAACTTCTTGCGTCAATGAAAAAGCAGATCGAGGCGTGGAAGGACGACCCCGCCTTGCGCGGCCGAATGCTCTCCAACCTTGGGATGGTGAGCAAGCGCAGCGTCGTCGCCTTCATGCGCCAACTCGGCAAGGCGGGCACGCTGGAGGCGGCGCACGTGCAGACTTGGTACGAGATTCGCAACTCGGTGATGCATGGCAATCTCGTCGAGCCATGGTCCAGCGAGGAAGGCGACGCCCGGCTGCACCAGATGCTCGATCTCCTCCACGCTCTAACCCGCGCCCGGATCGCCGCTGGCCGGTGATGCATCCCGTGGCTTATTCTGAGCGCATGCGTGCACCGCATGCGTGGTGGGGAGCGCCCCCCACGTGGTTGGAAAGACTTTTCCGGGAACCGGCAAAGTGTTTCCGGCTGGAACGACTTGGGGCCACTATTTCAGAGCGGTGACACCTCATCGTAGCGTCCCGCTTGGCGCAATTGGCGGACGATTCCATTGAAGGCAGCGGTCACACCCTGCGAGCGACCGATGTCATTGGCCTGGGCTGCCGCGTCCCAGAAATTCTCCAGAGGCCAGCGCTCCGGGCAGTGTTGAAGCAGGCAGCGCAAGGCCAAACGTACCTCGACGACGTCGACGCGAGTGTCGGAGGATCGTGCGGTCGCGGAGCGAAGGATATGGACGGAAAGGGCGATGACGACGCGCTGGTGGCGCGGAAGGGCACTCATAGCTCAGCGGAAATCGTGTGACTTGAACCGCACGACCTCCTTTGGATCCATGCCGTCAGCGTGAGGCGGCCAATAGCAGTTGCGTGGCTCGGGCTTCCAACCCTTGTCTCCGCGGTCGGGGGCGCCGGCATGGCGAGCTCCATCGGCTCGACCGGTCCGGTGCGGGAATGACAGCTCGCCCACTCGGTGAAGCAGATCCCCGTGATCGATGATCCGATCGCAGATGACGTGGATTACCTCGCCTTCTTTCTGGACCCTGCCCTTCATGCCGATCATCGATGCCGACATGACGGTTCGGCGCTGCGCCTCGAACCGGTCCGGCCAGAGTATGCCATTCGCGATGCCTGTCTCATCTTCAATCGTGATGAAGAGGACGCCCTTTGCCGAACCAGGTTTTTGTCGAACAAGGATGATGCCGGCGACCTCGACATGGCGACCGTCTCGGATGCTCGCGAGATCCGCGCAACGGGTCACGCCTCGCCGCGCCAGTTCGTCGCGGACGAATGTGAGAGGATGGGCGCGCAGTGACAATTGGAGCGAGCGGTAATCTTCGATCACCTCGCGACCATCCGTTAGCGGCCGCAGGGTGACGGCCGGCTCGAGGCCCTCGGCGCTCACGGTCTGCGCTTCGCGGTCAGCGGCCGCAAATAGCGGCAAAGGTGCCTCGCCGAGGCCCTTCACCTTCCAGAGCCCTTGGCGACGATCGGCGCCGAACGCGTGGTAGGCGTCGGCGTCTGCCAGCTTCTCGATAGCCGCCCGCTGGACCCGTGATCGGCGCCACACGTCCTCGACAGAATCGAACAGAGCGGTCGAGCGCGCGCCGACTATTGCCGCACCGTCTGCGTTCGAAAGACCGCGGACCTGGCGCAGTCCAAGCCGCACCGCGAGATAGCGGCCGTTCGTGGGCTCCAGCGTACAGTCCCACCGGCTCGCGTTGATGCAGGGCGGACGGACCTCCACACCGTGATCGCGTGCGTCGCGAACGATCTGCGCGGGCGCATAGAAGCCCATCGGCTGGGCGTTCATCAGGCTGGCGCAAAAGACGTCAGGGTGATGATGCTTCATCCAGGCCGAGGCATAGGCGATCTTCGCGAAGGAGGCGGCGTGGCTCTCCGGAAAGCCGTAGGAGCCGAAGCCTTCGAGCTGGCGGAAGGTGCGCTCGGCAAATTCGCGCGGATAATCGCGCGCCACCATCCCCTCGATCAGCTTCTCCGAGAAATGCGAGACCCCGCCGGTAAATTTGAAGGTCGCCATAGCCCGCCGCAAAGCGTCCGCCTCGGCGGCCGTGAAGCCTGCGCCGACGATAGCGACCTTCATCGCCTGTTCCTGAAAGAGCGGAACCCCCAGCGTTTTTTCCAGCACCGCACGCAGCTCGGGCCGGGGATATTCCGGCTTCTCCAAACCCTCGCGCCGCCGAAGGTAGGGATGCACCATGTCCCCCTGAATCGGCCCTGGCCGGACGATCGCGACCTGTATGACGAGATCGTAGAAGCGCTGCGGCTTCATCCGCGGCAGCATTGACATCTGCGCGCGGCTTTCGATCTGAAAGGTCCCAAGCGTATCGGCCTTCTGGATCATAGCGAACACCGCAGGGTCATCATCCTGCAGGTCCGCAAGGCCGATCTGGCAACCTTTCGCTTCCTCGAGAAGGTTGAAGGCGCGGTTCATGCAGCCAAGCATCCCCAAGCCGAGGACGTCGACCTTCATGAATTTCAGGGCGTCGATGTCATCCTTGTCCCATTCAATAATCTGCCGGTCGTCCATCGCGGCCGGTTCGATCGGTACCAGGTCGTCGAGACGGTCATGCGTGAGGACGAAGCCGCCGGGATGCTGGGACATATGGCGCGGCGTACCAATCAGCTTGCGCGCGAGATTGAGCGTCAGGCGCAGCCGGCGATCTCCGAGATCCAAATTGAGTTCTTCAACCTGCTTTTCGCCGACCCCTTCGGCCGACCAGCCCCAGACCAGGCCTGCAAGCGAGGCGGTCAGATCTTCGGGCAGGCCCATCGCCTTGCCGACATCGCGCACCGCTCCGCGCGCGCGATAGCGGGTAACGACGGCTGTCAGCGCGGAACGGTCACGGCCGTAGGTTTCGTAGATCCACTGGATAATTTCTTCACGGCGCTCATGCTCGAAATCGACGTCAATGTCCGGCGGCTCGCGGCGCTCGCCCGATACGAAGCGCTCGAAGAGCAACTCGTGCTTGATCGGGTCGATCGACGTGATGCCCAGCACGAAGCACACGCAGCTGTTCGCCGCAGACCCGCGTCCCTGGCAGAGAATGCCGCGACGGCGCGCTTCACGCACGATCGCGTGGACGGTTAGAAAGTAGGGAGCGTAACCTAGTTCACGGATCAGCCGCAGTTCGTGGTCGATCTGGCTGCGGTAAGATTGCGGCACATCGCCATCGAACAGCCGGTCAACCGCGTCATTCGCCATCTGCTCAAGGGCTTCTTGCGCCGTAAGACCCTCGACCACCCGCTCGTGCGGGTATTGGTAAGCGAGTTCATCCAGACTGAAGGTGCAAGCGCGGGCAATGTCGACGCTGGCCTGCAGCGCATCGGGGTAGGCGCGAAAACGCCGGGCCATTTCGTCGGGTGATTTGAGCGCTCGGTCGGCATTCACCTCCCGCCGGTAGCCGAGCTCGTCGACAGTGCACTTCTCGCGGACCGCAGTCAGCACATCCTGCAGGAGGCGAGCCTCAGGCGCATGATAGAGGACGTCGCCGGTCACGACGGCACGGACGCCGGCACCGCCCGCCTGACGGGCAAGCGCGTCAATCCGTACCGCGTCGTCGGGACGGCGACGCTGAAACAGCGCCATATAGGCCCGGCGACCGTAAATGGCTTTCAAGTCGGCAAGGCTGCTCAGATTCTCAGCGTCAGCCTCTTGCGGCAGGAGGATCGCGATGACGCCCTCTGACCACGGCTGCAGGTCATGCCAATGAAGGAGGCACCCGCCCTTTCCCGCTCGCTTCTTCCCGACGGTCAAAAGCCTGGTGACGCGCGACCACGCTGGTCTATCGGTCGGATAGAGGATGAGGCGACGACCGCAGGAGAGATCGACGCGTGTGCCCGCTATCGATCGCACCCCGGTCGCTTTCTGCGCCTCCCAGGCGCGCACGACGCCTCCTACGGTGCCGATGTCACCTATCCCGAGGGCGGGGTAGCCGAGCAGGGCTGCGGCTGAAAATAGCTCCTCCGGGCTCGATGCGCCGCGCAGCAAGGAAAAGTGCGTCAGCACCTGAAGCTCGACATAGGCGCTCATGCGAAAACGCCGTGGATCCACCAGCTAAGGTCGCCAGTGTTGTCGTCCATCCCATCGCCGCGCCGGAACAGCCAGTACCGGCCGCCATCTTCGTCCTCGACCCGATAATAGTCCCTGACGGCCCAGACCTCCGCATCGCGCCGCCACCATTCGCCATGGACACGTTCGGGTCCGTCGCCGGCGACGACCCGGTGAGCTGTGCCGCGCCATTCGAAGCGGCGGGGCGGCTGATCGGGGAGGAGTGCTACGACGCCCCATAGCGGCTCTGGTCGAGCGAACAGTCGAACCGGACGCTGCCATTTGGGCCAGTCGCCTGGAATATGGACAGGGTTCGTGCGTGCTACCGCGCGTTCCGGAACATGACTTTCAACGGGAGCGATCCGAAAAACCGAGCCGCTGCCGATACGGCCAGCGACCACATCCACCAAGCGAGCTGGGTCGCGGACGAGCGTGTCTCCTGCGAGCACCGCCCCTAGATCAATCGCGTCGAGAGGCTCCGTGTGGGGCGCTGCCAGCCAGAACTGCTCGATACCCAGGCCTGGGTCGATGCGCTCGATGCGCAGCTTCAGCAGTCGAAGAAGATGCGGCACCTCGCGTGTCGGCCGCGAAGTGCCGATGCCCACGATCTGTTCGCTGCCATCGACCCGCAGGCCGGCAAGGCGGAGCGAGCGGACGCCAAGCCCCCGCCCCTGCAGCAGCTCCCCGAGATCCCGCAGGAGATCGCCCATGACCTGCTCGATCGCTTCGGCGGTGCCGATCGGCTCCAGAAGGCGGCGCTCCACCACAGGGATGGATGGATCGTCGCGCGGAGTGATCGGCTCCGCAGTCGAGCCAAGCGCCTGATCGAGCCGGGTGATGGCCGGCAAGCCTAGTCGCCGCGCCAGGGGACCGCGCGCCACCGGCAGGAGATCAGCTACTCTCTCGAAGCCGAAGCGCCGCGCTGCACTGAGCGCCGTTGGGTCGAGCCTGAGTGCTGCGATCGGCAGCGAGGAGAGCGCGACCGTGGTGGTACCCGGCGTCACGCAGGCGAGATCGTCGGCGCCAAACCGGGCGATTGCGTGAGCCGCACCGGGGGTATCGGCGACGGCCACGCGAGCGGTAAATCCCGCCCGTCGGCAAAAGACGAGCAGTCTCTGACAGAACTGGTACTCGCCGCCATGGAGATGCTCGCACCCGGTGAGGTCGATCCACAGGCCATCGGGGGGCGACACCGCTGCGATCGGCGACCATCGCCTAATTGCAAAAAGCGCGAGCCGATCGAGCAGCGCCGCATCGGCCTCCGGCTCGGCAGGACGAAGGTCCAGGTCCGACACAAGCGCACGCGCGTGCGTGGCGGCCATGCCGACATGGATTCCGAGCGCTTGCGCGCCAGCGCACGCCGCGACGATCTCTTCTCGTCGCCCAACCTTCCCGAAGAGAGCCAGCGGGGTAGCGACCGCCTCCGCGACAGGTGCGGTCTGTTGCGGTTTCGCCGCTGGCGGCGCTTTGAATGGATGCTGAGCGGCCTCCGAACGACGGCCCAGCTCGCGGGCAGGCGGCTGCGCATGCCGTGGCAAGGTCGCGATCTGTGCCTCAACGTCCGCGCGCGTGAGCATTCCGCTGCGGGCCCACCGGGCGCCCGGCCGCCAGCCGCCCCCGCGCGGGACGGAGCAAGCGCCGGGATCGTCGTCGACGGGTGGCTGGAGGCTCGGCCGACTAGGCGGCCGCGTGGCGGACCGTTCCTGCCGTCTCAGCCGTTCGATGGCCAAGTGCGGCAGGAACGCGGAGACGACCCGTCTCATCGCTGCCCTCCACGATCAGGGAAAAAGCCTCGCCACCTCGTTGGCGCGCGAGTTCGACCGTCCAGCGTGGCCGTCCTACACCGGCGACGCCGAGCCTCTCCGAAGGGGCGCTCGCGATCCGCCAGCGAGTCCAGGCAGCCGATGGCTCGCCAAACGGATCGTGATCACGGCGCCGCCGCCGTCGCAGGAGCAGGACCGGGAGGTCGGCATCAGCTGCAGCAAGCTGAAGGCGGCGGGAGGCGACCATCGAGACCTTCTCAGCCTCGGCAACGATGGCAGCAGGCGTACCGTCTCGGATCGCATCTTCGACCACCGCGAGCAACTCAGCATCATCGCGCGGCTGGGCGTGAATGACGGCAGCTGAGGACAACCCCGCCTGAGACAACGCCGGGGCGTACAGATCGCTGCGACAGCTTGCCCAAAGGACCGGTCCTGCGCTGATTGCAGCTTCCCGAGCGGCTATACCGCACAAAAACAGGGTCACCGCCGCATCGTCAACGAGCGAGCATGAATGCGCGGTCGCCTCATGGAGCGCTCCCGCTCTCAAGCCCCCGCTGGCAAGCCGCTGGTCAAGCTCGGGCACCCCGAAGGGCATCGTCCGGTACTCGGCGATGGGTGTCGCGATGGAGCGAAGCTGGGCTATGTTCGCAAGGCGGGAATCGACGGCAGGCATAAAAACAAAGACTCGGAGCGTTCCCCTTATGTTCTGCCATCCTTGTCTTTGGGTCAAGAGTTCGATCGTGTCGAGCTCCCGTCCGAGGACGACCTTTTCAGACCGCGCATCGGCTCGGCGGCAGCCCTAGTCCGTCCACTCGAAACAGCGACCACGCTCGATGAACATCCGCAGGATACGACCGGATCGCCGCACCAAGTCACGATCGCGACCGTGCTGGGGCGATTTCGCACCGTGAAACAGGTTGCAGCGAACGCAATATATGGTCCGTAAGAGCTGCGGCCAGGTTGGGACATCTCCGTCTGTCCAGCCCACTGGTTGCATCCGGACGCCCACGCGTCGACGGCGGTCGAAAAGCTCGTCGCGGTCCTGCGCCCAGAAGGCATCACGACCGAGCTTCTGCCGCACGTCCCGGACGTTGAGCACCGGCCATAATTGCGAGAAGGCCATCACGCGTCGTTGAAAATCGTCATCCTGCATCAGCTCTTCATAGGCATCGGTAGCTCGCCGGTTTTCGGCAATCGCGGTGATCATGGCCGCGTCATGGTCCGCGCCGGTCACCGATTCCATCCAGCCGTTGAAGCCCATCCAAAGGCTCATAAATGACATGAAGGCTGAGCGTTGCCGGTCAGCGTTATCGATCAGCTCGTGGCAAGATCGGCCGTTTCCGGGTCGAGCGATCGAAAATTGCTGAAGTGACCATCGTCGATATGCTTCCCGATTAGGCGATCGCCGCCGATATCTGGCGAAGCGTAGCCACGAAGGTATCCAGCAGCTGACGGCCTTGCATCGCTGCTGGCGCGGTATCATCGACCCCTGCCCGCTCCTTGCCGCTGGCGATGTTGCTCGAACCAAGATGTGCGTCGGCGAGCCGAAGATCGTAGATCCCGAAGAGCGGCGCCATCATCGTGCTCGCGTCGTTCCCAGGGATTAGACTGCCGAGGAGTTTCTCCAGCGCCTTATTCGAACCCGGCTTCCGACCATCCTTGGGTTTGGGCAGGTTGAGAGGCGCAAGGACGGCATCGACGTCGACCCGCTCCATGAAAAGGCGAGTGACCTCCTTGGCTAGCTCCAGCAAACCGTCTGCTTCAGCCGCCTGGAAGCGGTGCGCGCGGCGCAACAGCCGAGGCACGGCCTGGTCGTCGCGGAGGAGCGGGACGCCATATTTGCCGCTGAAAGCCGCGTCGATCTCCGCAAGCGCCGCGGCCAGCTGCGATTCTGGTGCGATCGTACTGGCCGGTGTCACATCCATCTGAGCGGCGAACAACTCCTCTGCCACGCCGCCGTCGGGCGTTACGTTATGAGCGCTCCACAGCCGCTGCTCCCAAGGATCGAGTGCTCCGATGTCTTTTGCGAAGACCGTGATCAGGCCGAGCCGGTTGACCCCGAAGTGGACACCGGTGCTGGCGCCCAGGCCTCCGGTTTCCGCGCTGTACCAATGCAGGCTCGCGCCGCGATGGCGCATCAAGGTGGAGACGACGGTGGGATCGAAATATAACCATGTCGACACCCCAGCCAGACCATCGCCCGACCTGCGGGTGCCGTCACTCTCCAGTATGAAGCTCGTGGTATGGGGATCCTTGTCGCCCCGGATGCGTGTACTCAGCCCGCTTGGCTGGACCCATTCCGTTCGCCACATGGCGCCCATCGTGCGGTACTGATCACTGGGGGTCGGCCAGCGCCCCGGTCCGGTTCGACCCTCCCGCTCGTCCCTGCCCCTGACTTCGGCGAAAGCGTCGCCTGGCCAGCTGTAGACAGGCTTGTCGATGGTGGTGGCGGTCCGCTGGTGATAGCTCGAACAATACAGGGCCATGCCGCGGGCGCTGAGGTAGTCACCAAGGAACTCCGGCCTAATCTCAAGCAGGATCGGGCGGTCCTCAGCATCTCGTTTCAATCGCGCGACCTCGGCCCAGCCCTCCTCCGGTCGAAACCAGCAATCACCTTCACGTAGAAGGCGGAGGGCCACGACCAGGTCGGGATGCAGGTGCCAGATGTGAAGGTGTTCGTCCTCGAGATACTGGTCGATCACGAGATTGGAACCGATCGGCTGAGTGGACCTGCCATAGAACAGGTCGGAAGCGCGATAGCCCCACGGTTCCATGCCGCCCCGGTGTGCGCCGACCCCCAAGTCGCTCCAGACGACCTTGTCGCCCTCTGATCGATGGGTGTCGAAGATCGCGGCAGTGGCGATGCCCGTATATTCCCGCAGCTCGACGATACCGGCCTCAGGTGGGTCGATCACGACATCGGCATCGTGGCGGAGCGGTATCCATGGCCGCCCTTGCAGCGGCAGCACATCACGCAACTCAAAATATCTCTGTACGATCGGCATAGGCACCCCCGGGTAGCGGAGCATGACTACCCCTGATTGCAGAGACCTTGAATCAGCTTTTTGCGATATTCTACCGTGCAGCAGGCGCCGTCGCAGAAGTCGCCGGTATCGGCTTGGTTATAGCTGCCACAAAGCACGGGACCATGTGGGCGAACGGTATCAGGAGGGATGATGAAGCTAACCAGCGATGCTGTCGAAGTGGTGAACCGCAATGCGCTCGTCACCGTCGCACTCAATCAAGGCTACAACGCCTATCTGCCGGTCTATGACAATGGCATCGACCTGATCCTGTTGAACGAGGCGACTGGCGATACCAAGCTGGTGCAGCTCAAAGGCCGGTGGACCATCGATAAGAAATATATCGGCCGAGACATCTGGATCGCGTTCCCCGACCGCGGTGTCTGGTACGTCGCACCGCACGACGAGATGCTGCGGTTAGGGGAAAGGCACACCACAACAAGCAGCTGGGCTCGAGGCACCTACAGCAAGAGTCCTCTCAGCAGGAGCGATTGCGAAGAATTGGCGTCCTATCGCTTCGGCGATCCGGACACGGTCATGGATGATGCCGCCGCTTTGAGCGCGGGCGGATAACATCCACTTTGGTGCAAAGCGCCGCAAGCTCTCGTGCACCACCTTACTCAGAGGGTGAGACCGATGCACAAAAGCAGGATCGCCGCCGCGCCCGCAGCGAGCTTCCCGCCGGCAACGACGCGTGCCGATCGCCCCACGCGAAGCCGCTTGCCCGTCCTGTCCATTCCGGAGCGGAGCCCGAGCACGCCGTCGGTCGCCAATACGGTGCCGATGATGAAGAGCAGAACCGAGATTGCCTTGGCAAAGCCGTGAGGTGACAGCCCGGTGACGATGAAGACCGCAACGAGCCCGATCGTGAGCAGGCCGTACAGTGCAAATCCGATGTCGAGCAGCCCGCGCAGCCGCTTCGGCCCGTTCCAGTCCGTAGGCCGTCGAAGGAGGATCATCGGGCGCAGGCAGAGCTGGCAGCTCTCGAGATTGCTGTCGCGCGGCCAGTGATTGATCAGATGGCCGCAATGCGGGCACCCCGGTCGACGGTATGGGAATGCGGTCGCCCGGATCAGCATGGCGAAGTCTCCGGCGCCGGTGCCAGATAATAGGCCGTGATGGCCGCCCCGATGATCATTCCCTCGACGGTGACCGACTTACCGATCAGGTGTCCGGCGATCACGTCCCCAACGAGCCGCCAGCGCATCCCGTCTCCCTCGATCAGCATCAGCCCACGTGGCGTCATGTCCACCACGCCGGTTAACCGGACAGGGCTGCTGGCCGTCATTCTGCTGCCTCGGCATAGACCCGGGTTTCCTCGGCCGAGGCGCCATTGAAGCATACCAAGGGACAGTGGAGGAGAAGCCGGCCGTGATAGTGCAGCGTGCGCCCGTCCAGCCTGATCGGATCGCGAGCGAGGCGTTGGCAGGATTTGTTCGATCGGTTCCTGAAAGCGCAGGGCGCGGCGAGCGGGGAGAGGGGCACCTTGGTCACTTCTTCCGCTTGGGATTGAGGCGGCGGTTCGCCGAAGAGGTCGCACTGTTCCATTACGGGTTCCGTTCTCCCCCCGAGTGGTGGCCGCGGTTGCCAGCGCTGGACCATGGCGGCGTGAAGTCGTCGCGAGATTTTCCGTCGATTCAACGAAGCGCTGCCAAGCGGCGTTGACTTCGTCTTCGGCGCGTTTGCGTCCCTCGCTGCCTTGCCGAAGCCCCAGCGGAGCTTGCCGGGATCAACCTTCTGCCGCTGGCGATACCGCTCGCGCGTATAGTCGCGGTCGTCGATCGCCACTACGCAGCCCCTTCGACGCTGGATTGATAGTAGACGCCTTGGTCGCGGTGCATCGCGATCTTCAGAAAGGCGGGGCACTCGACAAGCACCGCCAACCACGCCGCGCACTCGGCCCTTCCGAGCGCCGACGAGTGACTGGCCAGTTCCACCCAGACGAGGAGGGCGAGGCCGGCGATAGTCCCGATGCGGACGTCCCGCCGAAGGCCGGCAGGAAGCTTTAGAATGCTCGGTAGGCGCACCCATGCCGGGCTGGCGAGATCACCCCTGAGGTACAGCGGCGATGCGGCGTAGATCGCCAGTATGATCTGGGTCTCAAGCATGGTTCGCCCCCCGATCCGCGATCGCGCCCGCAGATCGATCCGAATGAAGCAACGGTGCGAGCGCCTCACGGACATTCGCCAGCGTCGGCTTGGTCTTTGCCGCGATGCGGATCGTCGTGTAGCCAGCGCCCGATGTCATCGCATCACGCTTTGCGTCGGTCGCGGCGTTATGGGTATAGTCGTCGACCTCGATCAAGGCGACGATCGTTCCAGTCTCCCGGTCCTGCACTACGAAGTCGATGATCTTCTGCGAGAAGCTGTTTCGATCAGCGGGGGACACCTTGCGCCCGAGCCGACGTGGAACCTGCAGGAGAGCCCCCATTGCCACCTGCGCGTGGATGCGGTGTGCGGGCAGGGCGCGCTCGATCGCCGCGAGCATGGCCAGCTCGCGGTCGGTAAGAAAGCGCTTGGCCACCGGCGCGGGCGGTCCACTCGGTGCCGCCGCGCTTTTCACCAGCGCAAGTATAATGACCGCGCAGACGATAAGAAATACGGTCGCGATTGGCGATCCGAACAGTTGTGTCATTGCGTCACCCCTCGGAATGGAAGGCGCGGCCAACAACCGGGGCCGCGCCGGTCTGCCGGTTACCAGCCGTCGCGGCGCCCCTCGCCGCTGTCCTTGAGCCCACGCCGGTCCAGACTGGAGCGCCGGATCTCCAGTTCAACGCCATCGCCCTTGTCGCGGGTTCGGATGTCGCGGGGATCCACATTGTTGCGCTTGGCGAAGTCCTCGGCTGCCTTGTCGCTGCCGAACTTGCCGACGTCGTCGAAATCCCATCCACTCATCGTCGTCTCCTTCAATCCGGCGGTCCGGCCGGTCGGTCGTCACAGATCGAGCCCCAGGCTGCGTTCCGGCAGCGGCGGCAGCACGTCGCTGCGGTCGGGCTTGAGCTCGGGCGGTGATTTGAGGGGATCGCCCGGTGCAGACGCAGCCTGGCCCTTCCCGGCAGTCGGAAGCGGCGGGTCGCCTGGCAAAGGCGGCAAGTCCGACAGATCGACAGGGCCGGGATCGAATTTTTCGCGCGGGCTGGTGCCCGTGCCGCGTTCCCGGTCGACGTCGAGCCGACCCACCGTTTCGAGCGCCGAGGTCTTGTTTCCGGGGTTGTTGTCGAGCTGGCGCTCGAGCTTCGCTTTATCGTCCACCACCATCGTCATTTCGTCGCGAACGCGGGTGACGCCGACGTTGAACAGGCGCTGGTTGGACAGGTTGCGCTCCTGGCTCGACATGACGGTGATCGCCTTGTCGGTGGTGATGCCCTGCGCCATGTGCATGTTCAGCGAGTAAGCGAGGTCGAGCCGCGACAGCATCGGATCGCCCAGGTCCAGCGTCAGCCGCTCCTTGCTCGCGGTTTCGACGGTGACGCCGCTCGCATCGATGGTGAGGACGCGTGCGAGGGCGGCGTTGTGGAGCCCCCTCCCCTTGTCGTTGGCGGTCCAGCGAATGCGATCGCCTTCGCGCAGATGAAGATCTTTCTTCTCGCTGAGCTGAAGGCGGTCGCGCTTCTCGGTTGGCGAGAGTTTCTGTGGGTCGAACCGGATGCGCCGGCGACCGTCGAGAAGATCGACCTTGCCGTTGGGGTGGACCTTGTCGACGTCGTAGCGGCCGGCGGCGAGGCCGACGTCCTGACCGCCTCCCCTGCCTACCTCGAGGGTTTGTCCGGGCCGGTAGGTGGATGCGTACCGCAACTCCTCGCGCGTGGTATTCACCCGCTCGTAGACGGTGAGGTGAATCCCCTCGCCGCGCACGGTCTTCTCGGCCGCAAGCCCGTCCTGAATGCGTTGATTGATGATCGCGCGCGAGGCGCGGCCCGACGCGAACACCGCCGTCGACTCCCGATCGGCGCTCGAGAGTCCGAGCCACATTTCGGCTGCGTGCAAGGCCGGGCTATTGTGCTCGATGACGCTGTCGCCAAGCACCTTCATGGCCTTGCCCGCTTCGCCGACATTGGCCAGGGCCGCGACGGTGCGCAGCTGATCGGTGCGCTGGCGGATGTTCTCGTCCATGCGCGCCATGGTTCCCCCGCCGGCCTGGATGAGCGCGAACGACTTTCCGGCATCGATCGAGGAGAGCTGCTGCCGGTCGCCAACGAGAACGAGTTTGTCGACGCCCAGCGCGGCCGAGATTTGATGGAGCTTCAGCATGTCGTCGCTCGACACCATCGAGGTCTCGTCGACGACGAGCATCTGGCCGCCGAACACGGCCCGCGCCTGCTCATAGGCGTCGCCCTGCCGGTTCGTGACGTGCCGCTCGTTGGCAAGAATGAAGGAGGCGATGGTCTGGGACTTGATTCCGGCGCCCTCTGCGAGGTCCGCCACCATCTTGTTCTGGAAGGCGAGGCCCGTGACGGCCCGCCCCTCCGCCTCGGCGACCCGCGCGACGGACTGCAGCATGGTCGACTTGCCGGCGCCGGCTATGCCCTGCACCACCACCGTCCGGTCCTCCGAAGAGACAATCAGTGTGGCGGCGGCGAGCTGCCCGGCGTTGAGCTCGCGATCCGCATGTGCCTGCAAGCGCTCGGGAGCCTCGCTGGCCGCAATCATCGGAGTGGAAGCGCCCTTCCCCTGCTCCACCGCCTTGAGAATGCGCTCCTCGGTCCTGAGGGCCTCCTGCGTGGTCACCATGCGGGGCCGGGTGTCGCCCACGCGCGCCTCGCCCGCGATCAGCTGGCCGCGTTCCACAAGCTGAGCGATCCGCCGCTCGACATGGTCGACCGTGACGCCCTTCAGACCGAGATCCAGAGCGGTCTTGCCGAGCTGGTTGACGTTGAAGGCGGCTTCACGCTCGGAAAGCATGCGCACGGCGGACGCAACAGCCAGCTGCGCACGAGCTTCTGCCGGCGAGTGGGTCACCCGAGCCAGGCCCCGATCGACGAGAGGATCGTGCGGCTTGAGGACGTCGCCAAGCTTTTCCCAGGCGTTCGTAAGCGCCTCGGAGACGGCGCGATAGCCGCGCTCGAGAGCGCTTCCCGGCTCGCGCTGTTCGGATCTTGCAAGCGCCGCCTCGAGCAGGGCCTTGCCATCGAAGCCGAGGGCCGCCGCCTTCTCGATCCACTCGCGTCGGAGGCCGTCGCGGTCCTCAACATTCAGCTTGGGATCGCGCGTATTGGTGGTGACGCTGTCGCGCCCTTTGGGAGAGGTAATGCCGAGCTCGGCCGCCTTCTCGAGAATGGCTTCGCGGCGCTGGCTGAACGCCTCCAGCACCGCCTTGGGGACACCGGCTACCTCGAACGTCCCGTGCTTGCCCTTGAGCTCTAGCCTGTAGCCCAGCTTCTCCATCTCCTCGCGCAGGAAGGCGTGGTAGATCGAGCCGATCACCGTGTTGTTGCTCCAGATCTTGTCGGCATGGAGCGCCTGCCATTTGCCGTCGGGCATCTTGGTCAGGTTGGCGATTACTGCGTGGACGTGCGCCTGAGGATCGAGGGCGCGGCTCGTGTCATGCTGGAACAAGGCGAAGACGAGGTTGCCGGTCTGCACCGGAACCTTGCGCCCTTCCACGTCCTTGCGCCCTTCGGCGAGGTTCTTCTCGACCCAGGCCATCGCCCGCGCGACCGCCTTCATGTTGGCGCCGTTCTCGCCGAGGATCCGCTTGTCGCCGGTGACATAGGCGAGCAGCGACACCGACTTCGGAGCCGAGAAGGTGAGGTCGACGCCCGATCGCCGGTTCTCGACCTGTGCCACGCCCTCCCCGCTCGGCAGAATACCGTTCAGGATGCCTTCGAAGGCATCCTTCGCCACCTCGCCGGACAAGCCCAGGTCGGAGGCGCCCTCGCCGCCCCAGGCACTGACCTCCGAGCTGTCGTCGACGGTGTAATAGTCGTCCTTGGCGAAGTAGCCGGCGGCGCCGGAGGCGGAACGGACGGAGGCGACCGAGAGCACTGGCTAGATCCCCATGTCCATGCCGTCAGGCTCGCGGCCGGCGGAGAAATCCTGGCGTAGCTCGACGATCGTCTGATCCTCGACCCGCGGCGCGCTGTGATGGCTGCGACCGTCCTTTCGATCATCACGTTCTCGGGCCTGCGCTGCCTCCTGCTCTGCTGCCGCGCGCGCAGTCTGTGCGATGTCGGCCGCATGTTGACGGGGTGCCTGTCCGTCGCGGTCGGCGTTGTTTTCGTGAACCGCCTTGCTGGTCGATTCCTTCTCCGCATCGACCTCGGCAGACAGGATGCGCGCGGCCATTTCCTTCGCCACGTTGACCGGCTCTACCACCTCCTGGATCACCTGGCCGGCACCATCACGCCCACCGGCTTCACCACCCCCTTCTCCGTCGAACACTTCCTCTCCGCGCTTCGATCGCACCGGCTTCATGTCGGGGCGGGGCAGGAAGCCGTCCGCGACCTGGGGATAGTCCTTCCAGACGAGCTTGATCCGAGCGGCCGGGAAGCCGTCGGGGAACTTCACGAAGCCATGCATCGAGGGCAGGTTCGTGATGTCGTCGGCGATCACGAGCGGTTCGACCTGCTTGCGCGGAGTCAGCGTCGAGGCGTCGCGCGTGTTGTTGTAGCCGTAGCTGTAGGCCTCATCCATCTGGCGGACTTCGCGGTTGCCGATATAGCGGGCGCACTGCTCGGCGGTGTCGAGATCGGCGGTCGCGAGGATGAGCTTGGAGCGGGCAAGCGAGGCGAGATTGCGGGCGCCCTGCTCGCCATAGACCTCGACCAGCTTTTCGAAGCTGTGGATGCCGAGGATCATTGCGCCGCCGAAGGCGCGGGCCGTCTGAAGGCCATTCTCGATGGCTGGCAGCCGGTGAAGTGCGCCGAGCTCGTCGAACATGAACCAGGTGCGCAGCGACCGCGTGCGCGGCATGGTCATGAGCCGGTTGATGGCGAGGTCCATCCAGAGCGTCAGCAGCGCCCGGTTCATCGGCATGTCGACGTAATTTGAGGTGATGAAAAGGATGGAGCCTGGCTTCTTCTCACCCGTGATCCATTCGCGGATCGAGAAGCGCGGACCCTCGTCTGGCAGGAAGCGGAGGACCTGCGCGTTCGTGTTGAAGACGGCGCGGATCGACTCCGCCATGCGGGCGGCTTCCGGGGCCGTCAGAGGGTCGGCGATGGTGTTCTGAAGGTAGCGGTGAACGCGCTTTAGATCGGCCGTCATCAGATGTTCCGACAGCGCGAGATTGGTGGTCTCACCACGCTCCTGCAGGCGGACGCACATTTCGATGAAGAGAGTTCGCGCCGCGAGCGCCCAGAACGGTTCTGAGGAGCCGCCGTCCGACGGGATCAGGGCCGCAGCGGCGGCGGTAAACTCACTGTGGGTGCAGCAGTCCGAAAAGATCGACCATGCCGGGCAGCGCCGGTCCATCGGATTGAGGATCGTATCGCGCTCGGGGTCATAGAATGCCTCGACATAGGCACCGGTGAGATCAAAGATGACGGCGCTGTCCTGACGCTCGCGCATCTGCTTGACGAGGCTGCGCAGCTCGGTCGTCTTGCCCGACCCGGTGGTGCCGACCAGCATCGTGTGCGACTGTTCCATCCGGTGCGGGAACGGGATGCCGGCGAGTATGTAGGGATGGTGGATCCCGGCGGCCTTGCGCGCCGCAAAGGGCAGTTGCAGCACCTGCCGCGGCGAGAGGTCGGGCAGGCACTCCCGGGCTTCCTTTTCGAACGCCGCCTGGTTGTGTTGGGACACCTCCGCGAGAAGCAGTTCGCGCTCGACTAGCATGGCGCCCCGCTCGTGTCGCTCCTGCAGGATCGACCGGCCCCGACGCCGCGAAATATCGACGAACCAGATGGTCAGCGGGATCGTGAGAAAGACGGAGACGAGGATGGCGCCGAGCAGGCCCCGCACGGCCACACTCCAGGCCCTCTGGACCTCGGGCATATACTGCACGACCGCCATGATCGTGCGGTGGATTTCGCCGTTGGGGAGGGTGACGTTGACCCGCTTGGCAGGGTCCAGTCCGACCCAGTCCCAAAGCATCGCGTAGAGCTTCATGCAGACGAGCTGGAAGCCGTGCTCGTCGAGCTTGAGCGATAAGATGATGAACCAGGCCGCGAGGAAGGCGAAGAACCACAGGATGAAGGGCAGCTTCGCGCCCGAGAACCACATCAGCATCTCGTGGGTGAGAAGCTGGCTTCCGCGCGTGAAATTGCCGGCGTTGCGATGGACTTTGCCCCGCGCCGAATGATGGGTCAGGGGTATGGCGCGGCCATCGGTGCGGATGTCCTTACGCGCCATGGTATTGCTCCAGGCGCTTGTCCGCATTGGCGATGATCCGCTCGCGGAATTCGGGATATTGCTCGCTGATGATGACGTCGAGCGCGAGCTGCATGAACTCGCTGATCCGCGCCAATCGGCGGTGGCTGGACGTGATGACGCTCGCCGTGCCGAGATAGGCATCGACTGCCGCCCGGATGATCTCGGAGGGCTTGCATTCCTGGTCCGTCGCGAGGGCCAGAATGCGATCATACTGCTGGCGGTCGAGCCGGACCGTGCAGTGCCGTGTCGTCGAGGACAAACCAGCCTCCTAGCAGAGAGGCTGGTGGGGACCTGAGAAAGCGTGTGGAGATATAACCGATCGCGCGGTGGGCGGCAAAGAGAAATGGGGAACACAGAGCGCGTGGCACCACGTGGCACGGCTAAGTCACTGAAAGCTTGGGATAAACAGACTCCCTCGCGAACGTCCCACGCCGTGGCACGCTCTCCGGTCGCCCTAAGCTATTGAGGGAACACGGGAATCCTGCACCTTCAGGTGCGTAGGGTGTGCGCATATCCCAAGAGACCGCTATATGGTCCCGGACCTGTCCGGAGGTCGTTGGAAATGGCCCGTAGCCGGGTCCGGTTGGGCAGAGGTCCGCCGGCAGGCGGAACGGCGAGAATCGACCCGCGCGAAGTCAGGGGCCACCAGCGGGCGCCTTGGTCAGGCGAGGATCGTCACCCGAATGGGCGGAGACAAGGCGCTTGCCTTGGCTCCGTGAGGTTGGGTTGCCGGGCCCCAACGGGGTGCGGCAGCCCTAGCGAATAGAGCCGTCATCGGGCGTGAAGCCCGATGCGCCCCCGCACCATTCTTCTCCTTCCGGGGCGGAGGCTCTCCCGCTATGGTCGGACTGTTCATAGCCCGATCAGCCTTGAACAGAGGCACCTATGGCAAAGACACTGGAACAGGAGCGCGCAGCGTTCGAAGCGGATGCACAGCGATTGGAGGAACGGCGCCGAAAGCTCGAAGAGCGAGAGCGCGAGCAGGCCATAACGGCGGTGGAAAAAGCGGGCCTGCTGAAGCTTGAAATCAGGCGGCTGACCGCGATCGTCGAGCGGGTAAAATCGCTCGGAATCGACGAGGTTGAAAAGCGGCTGAGGGCCTGAACCCAGCCTGCCGCGGCAGCGCCGCGGCACGGGCATAGGGGGTTCGATGCCCCCTATGCCCGTATTCCTTCCAGCAAAAAAAGGGGAGAGGCGACGCGCGCGCCTCCCCTTTTTGTCGGTCTCAGAATTCGTCGAGGACCCCGCCCGGCGCGGTGTAGACGATCCGGTCGATCATCGCCGGCGTCAGGTTCCCGTAATCGCCCTCGTCGATGGCGAGATACCCCTGCTCTTCGTCCTCGATGACATGTTGATCGAAGAAGCTGTGAAGCGCCCGGCGTTCCGCGTTGGCGACCGCTGCGAAGTAGGCGTTGTTGTGGGCGGCGGCGGTGTTGGTGATCGTCTGCATGGCTATGCTCCTGTCTGTCTTGAATGACAGGGGAAGGCGCGTCGGGCGGGTGAGGTCGGGTCAAGGATCGCCGGCTTGCCGGCGACCGCGCAGCGGCGGTGGGGGTCACGATTTTCTTCGGCGGCCACCGGTGTCGAGGGGGGAGCGCTGCGCTCGATCCGCCGGAGAAAATGGTGGGGCCCCGCCGTCCTTGAGGCGGCCTCGCCCGGCCGACAGAATGGGAAGACTGTGAGAGATGTTTCCTCTCGGTCGGAGGACCAGGCCGAGGCGTAGCGGCGTGCGGACCGGCGGGTCCGCGCGTCACGCGAGCGAGCCTGCGTCTGGCAGCCTTCGCTATTCCATGCCGTCATGGAACAGCCTCCAGAGGAGCGCGTCCCCTTCAATCTCGCGGAGCCGAAGCTCCAGCGACAGGGCCGCTTCCCGCTCCGCGATCCGGGCGTTTTCGGCGGTCGTGAGGGCGGCGCGATCGATTCCGGAGAGAAAGGTTTCTCGGTGGTTGAGGAGGCGCCGCAGCCGTGCCGTTTCGCGGTCGATCGATGCGATGGCGGCGACGGCAGCGTGGGTTGCGGATACGGTCATGGTTGCGCTCCAGGTGCGAGGGGATTGAGCGCTCGAGCGCCCTTTCGTTCGAGACGCCGCCGTTTTGGCGGAGGGAGAGAAGAGGAGCCCGGCGCGCGACCCCGCCCAAGGGCTGATCAGGGGTGCCCGTCGCAGTGGCAGTAGGGCATGGCCGCTGTGCCTTGGTGTCGCGGATGGTCTGTGTTAGTTCCCGCGCTGCGCTGCGAAGGCCGTGGCGCCGGGACTGGTAATCCCGTCGAGAAAGGCAACTCGGTGTGGTTTCACGCCGGGGTGCCTGCGCATATGTCCAGGTGCCTCGGCACTAAAAGCGTAGGCGCATGTCTCGACGTGTTACCAGCCCCGGCTCCCGCGCCCCAGCGCGGGAGTTGCTTGGCGAGAGCGCCCAAGTTGCTCCGATGATGGTCGCGCTCCGGAATGCGATATGGACCTCAACGAGAAGGATCCGGGCGTGACACGGGCGCTCGCCTTGGCGCTGATGCGTCAGGCGCGCGAGTATCTCGGCGCGATCGGCGAGGACGAGGCGTCGCTTCATCTGCAACGCGCGATCGATGCCCTCCTGAAGCCCGCGCCCGGCAATTCGGCGCAAGCCTGAGCGGCAAAAAAGGGCGCGCCATGCGAGGTGACGCGCCCTCCTTCGGCGGCGGGAACGGGCGGAGGCTATGCCCATTCCAGCCGCGAAGTGTCGTCGGCGTCGGCCAGGCCGATGAGCTGGTCGAGCCGATCAAGATACGGGGTGATCCCCTCCTCCTCCGCACGGCGCCGGACGGCCGGGTTGGCAAGCCGCACGCGGACGGCATCTATGGGTATTTCGCCGATGCTGTCCGGCGCCAGTCCGAGGCTCTCAAGCAGGACAGCGGCGTTGCCCGAGGCGAGATCGAGTTCGAGGCCCCGATCGGAGGTGAGAGCGACCCGCATGGCGATCGTTGCTGCCCCCTCGTCCCGCCATACGCTGACCCGGCGGCATCGGAACTGGGCCTCTTCGACGACGCTGATGACGTTCGCGTCGAAGTCGAAAATCCTCGCGATCGCGGCCAGCGCGAGTGGGCAGACGCGTGCTTCGAAGTGATAGGAAAGATACTCGTCCTCGGGCGCGTCGGGGTCGAGCAGAACGGCTCTGCAGCGGGCGCTTTCCTCGCGAAGGAAAGTCCGGAAGGCGGCGAGTTGCCGGGCGTTGATGGTGGCTCGCGGACCCGGCTGGTCATCGGCCGCCGTCGCGATACGGAACGTGATGGACATCTCGTCCTCCCTTGTTGAACCGCAGCCGATCCTCCCCCTCTCCTTTTCCGCCAGCGGCGGGATGCCGGAGCGAGCGCGCAGGCGCTCAGTCTCGCGGCGCGAAGGGGCTCGATGCCCCTGAGCGCCGCTTGTCGACGCAAGAAAGGAAGAGAGGCCCCGGCTTACGCCGGAGCCTCTCGGACAAGCGCCTCAGGCGGCGCGTTGGCCCCGCTGCTGGGTGAGGCGGACGATGTGCAGCGGAACACCCGCCTGCCGCAGCTTCTGGGCGAGATTCTGCTGGATGCCCGAGCCTTCGCAGATGACCGCTTCGACCGGCTTGAGGTTGAGGATGCGGTCGTTGCGGACGAAGGCGGCGCGGTTGCCCTGGCTGCGATCGAGGCGGAACTGGATTACCTTTACGCCGCGCGAGGCGGCCCATGCGTGCGCCACGGCATCGCACCCCTTGGCCTGCGCGGTCGTCGCGAGGATCATCTCCGGGATGCGCGCCTTGATGCTGTCGAGACCCTTCCAGAGCAGGTCGCCGTCTTCCCAGACCTGACCGCCCGAGAAGGCCACCACAGGTCCTTCGGGCGCGAACTGTTCGCGGCGCTCGCGGGCGCGTGAGGCGAGATAGTCGCGGGCGTCGATCATCGATGCGTTGAGCGCGCTCGACACCCTGCTTCCCCGGACCGGCGAGAAGGGCTTGCCGGTTTCGACGCGATATACTTCGGCGGCGTGGTCGCGCATGCATTCCATCGCTTCCCGGCAACCTTGCAGCGTCTGACACAGGAGCTGCGTGTCCTCCAGTTCGGTCGCGTAGATCTCGGAGGGGTCGTAGGCGCGGGCGAGGTCGCCGAGCTTCTTGGCCGCGTCGTCCTCCCGGCCCTCGATCCGCTTCGCCACGACGTGGAAGCTGTTCGCGAAACCCCAGGCGAGATCGGTCGCGAAGGCCTCCATGCGCGTGTCGCGCAGCACATCGAACATCGTCTGCATCATCATCTCGACGGCGGCCCGGACTTGCTCGGGGTCGGGCATGTCCAGCGCTTCCGGCGCCTCGACGATGCTGAGCTTGGCCATCTCGCTATGCTCGATGAAAGCGCCTTCGTAGGTCTGGGTCAGGTCCTCGTTTTCCCGCGCGGCGGCAATGTGGCTGGCGAGGTCGGCGAAGTTGGTGAAACTGGTCTGCATGATAGCCTCCTTGGAATCTCATCCATTCGATGAGGCTTCTCATTCGACGTGCGGCGGTCGTGCCGGTCAGGGACGTTAACCGGGAAGCCGGCGCCAGTCGGATCCCGGTTAACGCCGCGAAGCGGGGAGCGGGGGAGCCGATTTTCTCGGGCCCGGAGCGCAGCGCAGGGTGCGTGAAAATTGGGGGAACCGCTCATCCTTGACGGGCTCGGATCCCCGCACGTCACAACTAGGAATTCAGAGAGAGAGATTTTTTGGTCACCACCTCTCCTCACGCTCCCCGCAGGGTGATCGTCACCCGTAAGGGCGGAGACCCGGCGGAGACGGGGCTCCGGGAGCGACAGCGAGTAGAGCGCCGGTCCCGCCCGCAGGGTGGGATGCGTCGAACCATTGGCGGTTGATGACAGCGCGACGACGGCAGGTCGCAGGCGGCGGGCAAATCTGGCAAGCAGCGTCTTTGACGAACCTGCGGAGTGCGCGTGAAGGCCCTGATCCAGGCGAACTATGAGGAGCGATTGTCGCGCTATGCGACGCTGCTGCACGGGACCGAGCCACCCGGCCTGGCCGCCAAGCTCGGCGTCTATGCGCAGCTGCTCCGGCAGCATGAAATCCATGGCGATCGCCTCTGGACGATCGAGCCGATCCTCTATCCATTGATGCTGTCGGCCGAGACCGACCTCCACCTGGCCGTCGCGCGGCTGCTCGAGGATCCCCGCCGGGCGGAGGGCAGCGTGTTTGCGTTTCTGGAGTTCTGTCGGAAGAACCGGGAAAACATCGCCTGGAAGGCGGGCACACCACCCGCCGATGTGCTCGACGCGCAGGTCGCGGCGCTCGAGAGTCATCGGCCGACGATCGCGGCGATCATGGGCCGCCGGGACCGGTTCTTCGCGCACCTGGACAAGAAGTATTTCCTCGATCCGGGGCGAATCTACGAGGATTATCCGCTTGAAGGGTCTGCGGTTATCGCGCTCGCCAATGCTGTGATCGCCGTGATCTCGGAGCACCAGTGGAAGCTCAGGGAGCACGCCAATTTCCATTTCGCCGAGTTCTTCGAGATCGGTGTCGACAACATGGTGCGCAATCTCGAGGCGGGCCGCCGCCAGAACTACCCGGGCCAGCTCGACTGACATCGATCGATCGATTGTCGGTCCGCCGGCGGCACGAAAAATGCTATACGGAGTCGGGGCGCAGGATCACGATGCATGGAGAGCGTCATGAGATTGGCGATGGACGAGGCCATGATCCGGGACGCCGCGGAGGCACTCGCCGCGCGGTTCAAGGATCTGCTGGTCGACGGCTTGGCGCGCAGCTTCACCCTGTCGCGCGACGAGGTGGTGCTGGCGCTGGGTTTCACGCAGAGCGTGGCCGACCTGCTGACGCCGACGATCCCGGCGCCGGCGATGCGGCTTCCGGCCTGAACACAGGCGGACAGAGCGGCGCGTGAGCGCCGCTCCGTTGCGCTTCAGAAGAAGTCGATCTTGTCGGCGATGATCTCGCAGCCGTAGCGCGTCACGCCGTCGCGGTCCTCCCAGCTCGAATAATGCAGGCGGCCGGTGATCGCGACCACGTTGCCCTTCTCCCGGATCGCGGCGGCACGGCCGAGACCGTTGAAGCAGGTGATCTTGTGAAACTCGGTTTCCTTGGCGGTGTAGCCGGTGGCCTCGTCGACATAGGTCTTGCCGTCCCTGAGCTTCACGCGATCGGTCGCGACGATGAGGGTGGTGACGGTGCCGCGCGTCTCGGGGTCCTTGGCGACCCGGCCGGTGATGTTGACGTTGTTCATGGGACTGCTCCTTCCGATGCTGCGGCGGCCTTTCCGCCGGTGACACCGAAGAGCGGCGTGCGGGCGCGGCCGACACCGGAGCGCGAAGCGCGGAGGGAAACCCCGGGAGCGAGCTGGCGCGGGCAGCCGCGTAGCGGCAACACGGGCGAGCGGATGGGGTTGTGGGACGCGGCCGTCTCGCCGCAGGTGTCAGGAACCGGCGACGGAAAGGCGCTGGCACCAAAGGATGACGGGGACCCACCACGTCGATGCGGGGCCGATCGGCGATTGACCGGCAAATGCAGCGTCATCTCATTGGACGCGTCTGGCGGCGCAATGGGTCAGGAGGTCCGCTTAACCTGGGCGATCTTGCCAGCGTCGTAGGCGGCAAGCCAACGCGTGCGAATGGTCTCGTAGAGGCTGGCCGGGAGCACGCCGTATGCGACGTCGCCGGCCGGATCGCCGGGCGCTGGACGCAGGTCGGGGCCGGGCCATTGGAAGTGGTTGAGTTCGGTGAGGATCACCCATGATCGCTCGTCGTCGAGGCCAAGGCGCGCCTTCGTGGCCGCCGGGATCTCCACCGCGAGTTTAGGGTCAGCCGGGGGCGTGTGCGTCACCGGAAGGACGGTGACCATTCTTGCGCCGGCCTTGGTGGTTGCGGTCAGGAGGATGGCGCAGGGGCGGTCCTTGCTGCCCTCTTCGTGGCCGGCCTTGGCTTCGTGGCTCCAGAGATAGGCGTAGCGGATGACGAGGCCTGGAACCGGTTCAGGTATTTTCACGCGTCAGGACTCGACCTCGTTATCGAACGCGGCTGCCTCGGCAGGCGCTCGCGCGGCGCGCACGCCCTCGGCAATCTCGTCCGGGATGTTGTCGAGCGTGTAGACCTGACGATCACGGCTCTTGAGCCGCTGATATTCGGCATGCGACAGAAGCACGAGGCTTTCATGCCCATGATGGGTGATGGTCAGCGGGCTCTCGAGGGCCTGGCGGCTGAAGCGGCCGAAGGATTTCGAGACCTCGACGGAACTGGCGGTCTGGGGCATGGCGATTCTCCTGCCCGGAATATACGGAGTTTCCGGATAAATTCAAGGACGGCGGCTGACTATCGGGCAGGTCGCGTCCAGAGCGAGAGGTTCCCTCTGGCGCCTTGCCAGTCCTGGCCTTGGCGCGAGAAGCCCGCCCGGCTCAGCTTCCCGTGCATCCTGGGATTGTCGGTCGTGGCGAAGCAGGCTTTGGTGAGCGGATCGGCCACGGCGCGAACGAGGCGCTCCCCGAGGCCCTGCCCTTCCATGTCCTTTGCCACGACGATGTAGCCAAGTTCCGGGGCATCCTCATAGCCATCGATTGCCACGCCGGCCTCGGCGAACTTCTTGCAACGATAGTTTGTGGACGGGTCTTTGAGGACGCCGGCACCGACGATGCGATTGGTCCCGGGCTCGCGAAGCAGTTCCACGCGGTGGCTTCGGCCGAGCCGCGGCAGGATACGTTCGATCGTGTCGGGGATCGCCCCGCCGTCTTTCACAAGCGCTGCAAGCGCTCGTTGATCGTCCCGCCCGAGGTCGGTGAAGCGGCCGGTCCAGGAAACGGGTTGATCATCGGCCGCCATCGGCACTCCTTGCTGACCGCGTGTCCGCGGCTTCCCGGATTCTACCGAAGATCGGTGTCCGGCCTATAGCCGGAAACAGAAAAAAGGGCCCGCTTCGCCGGGGGGAGCGAAGCGAGCCCTGGTGATCCGTGCGCCCGATGAGGCGCACGGCGTGAGGTCAGTCGGCCATCTCGGGCTGGCGGCGGCGACGGCCGCCGGAAGCGGGCTCGCCACCGGAGGCGGGCTCTCCGCCGAACGCGCCATCGGCCGAGGATTCGCCGAGCCCGTCCGTGCCTGCCGGCGCCGCCGGCTCGCCCGCGCCCGGCAGCGGCGGCAGGCCGTCGTCGGCCGCGACCGTGTCGGTGGGCGCATCGCGGCGGCGCGTCGGACGCGACCAGACGATGTTGTAGGAGCCGTCCTCCTGGCGGAAGGCCGAGATGTAGAGCGGCTTGTCGAGGCTCGGATCCTCGATCTTGCCGTTGAGGAAGGTCTCGCCGGTCGAGTTGGACGAGAGTTCGAACAGCGCGCCGACCTGAACCCACTGGCGGGCAGCCGAGAGCGCGAGGATCTCGAACTTGGGCGCGCGGGGATTGGCGGAGTGGACGGTGCGCAGCGCGATCACGATCGCGACGGTCAGCGTCGAGATCTTGCCGGTGTAGGTGCCGCTGGCGTTCTGGGTGATGGTGCCGATGTTCATGGGTGGTCTCCTGAGAAAGTTCGCTCGAACCCCTTGTCCGAACACCTTCTCTGACCCCCTCCTCTCCTCGGCCGTTCGGCCGAGTAAGGCGCGTCAGCGCCGCTCCGACAAGCGCCACTTCGGCGCCGTCGGGATCGTGTCACTGACCGAGTGGAACGGGAGTCAGGACTTTCGCGCGAGCGAAGGACGCCAAAGGGCGATGATGTCCTGCATCTCCTCGGCAAAGCCCAAGCTATCGATGTAGACGGCGCCGCGGTCGTTCTGCCCGAGGAAGCCGATAACGCTGGTGATGTCGTTGGCGATGGCGATATCGAGGCCGAAGAGATCGGCAATCTCGAAATGGCCGAGATCGGGGCCATTCCACCAAGCCATCAGGAAGTTCGCGACGCGGCGCGCCTGGCCGGTGTCGCTCATCGCGATTGGGATCAGGCGCGTCAGCGCCGCGCGCGCGGAATCATAGTCGGTCTGGATCGAAGTCATCGGCGGGCTCCCGGATGACAAGCTATCGGGATGCGTGCGCTGCGCAAAGGACTTCCCGCTGCCCCTCAGAGACGCAGCGGCGCTGGCATCGCCAGCCATTCGGGCTGATCGTCCGCGATCGGAAGGTCGAACTTCGCGGCCTCGGTCTCGCTGAACACGGTCGCCCGCGCAAGGCTGCCGAAGCCGTCCTCATTGTTCCAGAAGCTGAGGCCGGGTTCGCCGTTGCGCGTGGCAAGGACAAAACCGTCCGCGCCTTCGTCGCTCGCCCGGGCGATGGCACGATCGAGCATCAGCGAGGTGTGGCCATATTCGATCGTGTCGGCGGTTATCGCGACATAGCCGCCGCCAAACTCGCCGGCGCGCAGTCTGTCGCAATCCGACGCCCACTCGAAACCGAACGGCAATGCCGACGGGGCGCAGCGCTGGATGAGCTTGGCCGCGGTCTCCACGCCGAACTGCTCGCCCGATAAGAAGACCACGACCACGCCGTCCGCATCGGGCCCGGCGAAGTCGATGTCGAAATCTAGGCTCGGATAATTTTCGTCCCGGAAGAGGTCGAGCAGCCCGTCGAACGGGCTCTCCGGCGTGCGCGGGAAGAGCGCGGCGAAGTCCGCGCCCAGGTCGCGATAGTGGGCCTCGAGCACGTCGAGGCCTATCTCGGCATCGTCGATCATCTCGATCGCGCCGACGACGCGGTGAAGAAGATCGGCCTCAGCGCTGGTGACCGCAATGCCGAACGCGGCCTTGGTATAGCTATTGGACATGACGGCCTCCGTGGCTGGCGGGGTTGTCGGCATCGACACCGCGGACGACGAGCGGCGGCACGGTGAATTCGGCAGTATCGAAATGCGCGAGGACGGCCTCGAACGAGCCGAGCATCTCGATCTTGCTTCGGCTGATGACGACCTCGTCATCCTCGGTGACCGCGTAGGACGTGATGCGCTCGTCGCCGGTCGAAACGACGCGTTCAGGTCCCCACTGGCCGGAATAGCCGCCGCACCATCGAACGAAGGGCAATCGATGGGAAAGGCACCAGCTTTCGAGATCGTCGAAGCTGCCGCCGGCCACCTCATGGGCGAAGAGGCTGCGCGGCTCACCCGCGACATGATGATGCGCTTCGAAAGGCTCGCCGTCCCATTCGATGGCGAGTCGCTCGCTTGCGATGATGTCGACCAGCTCGTCGAACTCGGCGGCGTTGAGCGTGCCTCCGACGATGATCGAGGCGGATACGCGATCGGCCATATGGACCTCCTTCGGTTGTGCGCGCCTCGGCGCGCATGAATTGACCGGCACGCGCTCGGCCGCCCCGCCCGGGACGGACGCATGCTGCCCGGCCTCGGTTGCGGAGCATTGCGGCTTATCCGCCGCTGCGCCGCATCCGGTGCTGGACGTGGCGGGCTGCGCCTTCGGCGCTGCTGATCGCCTTGCCGGCGGCCGACGCCGCCTGGCGGGCGCCAGCCTGGCGGAGAAGAGTCCGCGCTTCGCGCAGTCGTTCGACCGCGATGGCGATGGCCTGCCCGTGCTCGGGCGTGGCCGGGGTGATCCGGCGCATATCATTCCTCCGAAAGGGATGGAGCGGCGCGCGAGGCACCTAATCGTCTTCGGGCAGCATGATCGTCATGACCCGTGTCGTGACATCGGGGTCGCCCGGATCCTCGGAGCCCCATTCGAGCGAGCGATCATAATAGTCGATCGCAAAGCGGATCGCCCTGCCCCTGAACAGGACCTCGCCGCGGCGGCGTTCATCGCGCTCGTCGGCCGCGAAGGCGCACCGGTCGATCGCCATCAGCAATTCGCCATGGGCGCGCAGCGTCGCGTCGGGGTCTGAGCCTTCGGCGAGCGCCGCTGCGCAAGCGGCGGTGATGACGATCCGCGCCGCCGGATCGAGACCTTGCCGGACGCGATCGTTGAGCGTGGCGATGCGGGAGAGCTGGTCTGTCATTCTGCCTCCATCAGGCCGGCATTGAAGGTCGCGATCCAGGCTTCCATCGTCGGACGCTCTGAGACCGGCACGAGGCTGGCCGCGTCCTGGAAACGGATCAGGTTGGTCGGGGCGTCGCGGCGGATCGCCGCGATCTCGGCCTCGGGAAGGAGCCGCTCCGCCCGGATAAAGTCGGTAATCTTGCCCGGCTTGGTCTTGGTCGAGCGGCGCCACAGGCCTTCGACGGACCGGAGCCGGGGCTCGGCTCGGGCCTCGATCAGGACAATCAGGCGCAGGCACCAGGAGGGAAGCGCGCGAACCTCGTCAGGCCGGATCGCTCCGCAAAAGAAGCAGCTTGATTTGGGAGGCACCGGCAGGCCGGCCGAGACGATGCGCGCCACGCAGCGATCGCGGGTCCAGCCCCATTCGCGCAGCGGATAGCGGCACTCGAACAGGGGGTCGTCGATGGCGGAGGCGTGCGCGTAGCGACGACTGTCGGCGGGCGACGCATCGTAGCCGATCAGGCGAACGACCTTCTGACCGCGAGACCAGGCGGTCTGCGCCGGCGCCCAGTCGCGAAGGTAGGCATCCTGCGGCGCGACCTTCCATTTGAGCGAGCAGCTATGTCGGCCCAGGCTGATGCTGGGAAGCGTTGCGTTGGTGAGCACATTGGCCAGGATCGAGTAGTAAGGCGGCCAGTGTTTGAAGCGTCGGGGAACGTACCGGACAATCTCATAGGGGATGCCGCGCGCCGCCATCCACGCCGCCATCATCTCCTGATAGGCATAGGTCTCGGGCTTCTCGGCCCCGGGATCGGCGGACAGGACGAGATCAGGAGCCTCGCCGCGGGCCTCCAGCTCCACGAGCAGCGCGGTGGAATCGACGCCGATACCGTAGGCGAGGACGACCGGTGGCGGGGCGGAAACCAGGATGTAGTCGGGAGACCGGGCCATCCCGGCCTCGGCGTGAGGAAAAGCGGACATGAAGGATGGCCTCGGATCTTGAAGGCGGTCATCGCCTCCGATCCTCCAGACCCCCCTCCCCTCATTCCTGGCGGCTGGGCTCGCCCAGGAGGATGACGGCGATCGACGGCTTGTCATCGGCATCGAGCTTGCGGCTGTCGAACACCTGTCGGCCGCCGAGGCCGATCGTCAGCATCTCGAAGGTCGGCGAGATGCCGCCGTTGGCGTTCGCGATGTTCGTGCCGTGATCGTGATACTGGATGTCGACGAAGCTGGGCGGCGCGCCGCGCTTGTGCTCGCCGAAGAAGAACGTGACCCTTCGCCCGTCCGACGTCTTCGCCGTTATCGTGAAGTTGCCGTCGGGGATGTCGACCGGAAGCGTCGGCACGTCGTTGAACCGGGCAAAGCCGATGCTCTCGGCATCGGCCGCCGTCATGACGGGGAGGGTCGTGATGTCAGCCATGGTTGGTCTCCGCATCGACAGGAAAGAGCGGCAGCGTGGGGTGCCGGATCGGAAGAGCCTTGGGATAGGGCAACCGGGGGAGCGCGCGGCCTCGGCGGCGCGCCTCTCGGGTGAGCTCGAAGCAATAGGCATAGAGCCCGGCTTGCTGGTGGGCGAGGAGATGCCGCTCGCGTTGAAGCCGCCAGAGCCAGCGGCGCGGCTCCTCGCCTATCGACGGCCTCGGGACGCCGAGCGCGACCAGCTGGTCGATCGCACCAGCATGTCCTTGCTCGCCGAGACGAATTTTTGAGAGGGTCCGTCCCGAGATGGTGATGTCGCCGACGCGGAGCATGGTACGCGGCCTCGTGATCGCCCGGTGCGCGGCCGAGAGCGCGCAATAGACCCGGCCAATATGCCCGGCGCCGGGGTCGCTATACGAGACCACGGCCTCGATTCCCGGCCGTTCACGGCGGAGGTGCCGGAAGGCGCGCGCCACGAAGAAGCTCTCGCCGTTCTGCGGCACTGCGTCGGTCAGGATGAGACGGGCCAGGACGCAGCCGCGTGCGGGATCGTCGAAGCCGGTGTGGCGTGAGATCACGGCGCCGGTGGTCGGCACTGCGAAAACGGCGACGCCTTCGAGAGCACCACTGCGATCGAACAGGCCGACAGCGACTTGGGCCGCCGGATAGGTCGGGAGGTAGTGGTGCCGTGCGATGAACGCGCGCGCCACGGCATGGTCGATGACCTCGACCCGATAGGCGCTTGGATCGATGAGCTCGAGGTCGCGCGCCCATAGCGCGCGCCGCTCGCGCCATCGCTGGCTGCGGTCGGTTTGCATGAGGTGATGATCCGAAGGTCAGAGCAGACGAGGCTGACGGGCGTGATCGTCCAGCATTTGCCGTGCGAAGCGCTCGGCGCCCGCCTGGTCGGTTGATGGGAGCAGGTCGTGTGTGCAAAGCAGGCGAAAGCTATGATCGCGTTCCATCGCGCACAGCCATCGATCACGGCCCTCGACATCCACCATCGTGAGGGCGAGGCACCGCGACCCGGCATAAGGGTTGGTGTCGATCGGATCGCCGGCGAAGCCGGCCAGCGACCAGAAGCGCCAGCCGAGCGGCGGCTGATCCTCGATCTCGGCGGTGAGGCGACATTGGCCGATGGCGACATCGATCGCCGTCATCGCGCGGCCTTCCGTGGCGCGACCGCGAGAAGCTCGGCAAATCGCTCCATGATCGAAACCGCGGTGGGAAATCGGTCTGGCAGGGAATGGCGTGCCAGGATCGGGCGCCGGGCCGCGGCAATGTCCTCGGCCTCGGCCGGAGTGGGCAGCCGGGGCGGCCAACCTTTGACGTATCGCAGACCTGGCGGCATCGACGCTTCTAGACGGCGGCGCTCGAGCTGGTCGGCCTTGGCGCGCGCGACGTCCGACCTGAGCCCGGCGCTCAGCAGCCGGGGCGCGACGTCGGCGAGCCACCGCGTCGGCTGGAAGGGGAACGTCGAACGAGCCTCGATGCCGACCAGTTCACGATAAACCTCGGCATTCGACGGCGCCGCTGCCGACGCCTCGAGGTCCTGCAGCGAGGCGAAAATGCAATAGCGACAGGACAGCCGGCTCGAGCCCCACGTCGAATAAGCTTCATGCAGCAGGATCCCGAGCATGCGGTGGGCGTGAAACACGTCGCTGCTCGTCCAGTCGGCAATCGGATGCCACGTCATCATCGTCGTTCCGTGCCGGTTCCCGGCCTTGGCGTACCGCTCGTCGGCCTTGGCGATCGGGATCGAGGCCCGGTTGTGGCTTTCGTCGCGGCGCAGCCCGAGAACGGAGATGATTTGTTCGCCCTGGTGCATTCGGGCAACCGCCGGTCCGATCACCGCCGCCTTCATTTCGGATTGGCAGAAGCGAAGCGATGCCGACGACCACGGTCCGATCAGATTATAGGTCTCGAGCGCCGCGTATCGCCGCTTGCCGCTCTCGAAACGCTGGATCCAGCGATCGACCAGGTCGCCCGCCGCTCGCCGGACGACAGTGAGCGGCATGCCCGCCTCGGCGGCGATGCGCTGGACGGTCTCCGGGGTCGTGGCCCATTCGGCACGGCCGAGATCGGCATGGATCGCCATCCGCCGTTCGCGCGGATGACCGACGAGATCGAGGAATAGGTTGACCGCGGCCATCGCGGCGCTCGAATCCTTTCCGCCCGACAGGTTGAAGACGATCCAGGCGCCGGCCCGGATAGCGCCGATGATTTCGGGCGTGAGGGCAATGCCCGGAAGCTCCGGGCTGATCATGTGCGATGAAGCCGCCGAGGCGAGGCGAGCGTGGTGGATCATGGTCTGCTCCGGCGGCGAGAGGGCGAACGCGAGGCCGGTCAGGCGAACAGCCGATCCGCCTGGGTGACGGACGGCGAGAGCTGCAGGTCCCGCCGAAGCTGCTGCGCAAAGCGATCGGGGGCGAGCAGTGCAGTGACGGGCGCGAAGTGATTGCGCTGGCCGCAATAGTCGGTTCGGCCGCTGACGCGGCGGTAGAGAACCTCCCGATCCTGGCCCAGCCCGCCTAGCGAGAGCTGGACATAAACCTCGTCACCATGGAGCGTGATCTCGCCGGAGACCGCAGCACCGCCCTTGTTGGAGCGGACGGAGTAGCTCTCGGCCTCGAGGCCCAGGGCCTCGGCGAGCCGGCGCATCGCGGTCCGCCCTTCGGCATGGAAGGTGCGCTTCGCGGCCTCGTCATAGGCGACGCCGCGATAGGCGAGCGTGCGAAGCACAGGATGTCGGCGGATTTCGGCGATCTGGTCCATGCAGGTGCGGCGCAGGGCCATGCTGTCCGGGCGGCGCTCGGCTACCGACACGAGGTGCCTCACGAGCAGGATGACGGCTGCGTCGGTCTCAGCGTCCTTTCCGGCATTGCGACAGTCGGTGATCGCCGCGTGAATGGCGTGCAATCCTGCGCCGATGGTGGTCAGGGCGCTGGGGTCGAGCGCCTGCTGGTGGCGCATCGCGACATCGTAGGTCATGGACGGGGTACTCCGGTCTCAAGCGCAAATCCGCTCGACCAGCCCCTCCCCTCTCTTCTCCTTCACGCCGGCGGGCGTCGACGATCAAGCAGCCGCCGGCAGGGGTATCGGGGCGCAGCGTCCGCTGCCGAGATTGATGAAAGCTCCGGCGTGACCGATCGACCCGCGACCGAGCAGGTCGAACAGGAGTGAGAGCGCGTGGCTCGCGACGATGCGGTTCACGAAGAGGGATTGTCGCTCCAGGGCCTCGGCGACCGAGCAGGATGGCGCGTCGTCGTCCGGCACGCTCTCGTCAGCGAGTTCCGGAAAATATTCGAGGACGGTGGGCAGGCGACGCTCGTTCCGGCGATGGGCAGCGGCGGGGCAGCCGATGATGTATTGGCCATCGCCGGCGCGGTTGCCGAGGTCCAGCCAATAGGCGGGTGCCTTGGACCCTCCACCGAGCGCGGCGCCGAGGGCGCGGCGAGCTGAGGCGGTATCGACGCAGCTGATCAGAATGTCCGCCCCCGATACATCGATCGCCTCGGGCGCTCGGCCGTGAACGGCTCGCCAGGCGAGACCGTGCGCAAGGTTGATCCGCTCCGTCAGCGTATGGGCTTTGGAGTTGCCGAGATCGCAGCGGTAGAAGGGCTGCCGGCCGAGGTTCGCCTCGGTTACGACGTCATCGTCGACCACGATCACATGAAGGGATCGCGACGAAATTGCGCGCAACGCCGTATCGAGCGAGGCGAGGCCCATCAGAATCT
Organism: Sphingomonas sp. ABOLE; assembly: GCF_003950455.1. Lineage (NCBI taxonomy): Bacteria > Pseudomonadati > Pseudomonadota > Alphaproteobacteria > Sphingomonadales > Sphingomonadaceae > Sphingomonas > Sphingomonas sp. ABOLE. Next base: position 7,548 of record NZ_QQWY01000038.1, on the reverse strand, counting down.
GGGCGCCATTTCCCCCGCACCCGATCAGAACGACATTGATTACGCGGTGGTGGAGCCCTTCCGGCAGGAAGTGGCGATCACGTGTTTCAGGCGTCATGGCCGTATCCTTCGAAGGGGCTGCGCGGGAGCGGAAGAAACATCCCGCCGGCGCAAAGCCGAGAGGCAAACTCGGGACTGTCGGGACCGCCAAGGCGACCGATGACGAGCGCAATCTTGGTCGCGTGAGCGTCATCGGCATCGTCCGTGGCGCTGAAGAAGGCCCGGCCATGGCCGTGGCTGTGGATATCGCAGACGATGTGGCGGTTCCCGGGCAGGACAGGTGTCCGATAGACCAGGCGCGACGGCGTCGCCTGGTCGATCTGCGGGAAATCGAGAAGGAAGCGCCGATCGTCCTCGTCCCACACGATGAAGGCGGCCGCCTCATTGGGCAGCGCCGCGCCGAAATGATCGATGATCTGGGCCAAGAACGCCCGCGGTATCAGGCCGCACCGAAGGTTGGCGCGAGGCTCGCCCACGCTGCCATAGGGAAGGTAGGCGGCAATCGGCGGCGTGACAGGCACATCGAGCTCGAGCCACGGGCGCCTGACAATCAGGAAGACGCCGTCTCGGCCGATCGCGAGGCAATGGCCCGCGCGCGAAGCCCGTACCGCGTCCAGGCCGGGTGAGCTGCCGCTCGGCGGCGCAGGGAAGCACGGGACGGCCGCGAGCAAGGCAGCCGCCGTGGGGTCATCGGCGAGAGCCGTCATCGTCTCGTCCTTTCGATGAGTTGGCCAAGCGTCAGCGGCTCGATAGCCTTGCGGGACGATGCCGCAACCGACCGACGTTTGACGGCGAAAGCCTTGAGACGCCTGACCGGGAAGCGGGCGGCGCGGCGCGCCGCAAGGTCGTCCCAGAGGGAGATGAGTCCACCCTTGCCCGAGACCGTCTGGTCCTGCCCGTGATTGGGATGAGTCGACCAGGACTCGAACAATGCCCGCTCGAAGTCCGGGATGGCGGAGACGGACAGCGTTCCGGGCTTCGGGATATTCCCCCAGCAAAGCGTGCCGTCGGCGTAGACATTGAGGATCGGCGAATGGAAGACGATAGAGTCGGCAGTCGGCCGCTCATCCTCTCGAAGCGCGTAGACTCCCAGCGATCGCTTCGTGGCAACGAGCAGGTGGGCCGGGTAAGGGACCGAAACCACCGTTCTGGTGGAAAGAGCCTTCAGGCCGGCGAGCGGCGTGCTCAGATTGAAGTAGGCCGGACGAACCTTCGCCGGGATCCACCACGCGAGGAGATCCTGGTGCGCAACGAGCACGTTGTGCGGGAGGAGCTCGGGCGCGGCGGCGCGACCCAAGGCCTCGGACCATTGGCGCAGGTGCGCCCGTGTCAGCGGCGTGCCGGCGGCGATCCTCGGCCCGGCGTCGTCATCATGCTCGATGTGATGAAGGCTGGCGAACGCCCGCCCATCCTGGCCGGGAGCGCCGTAGCGCGTGCCGCTTCTCGCGGCCTCGGTTCGATAAAGCAGGATGGCGTTGGTCAGCACCAGCCCGCCGGCGGTGGCTTCGAATTGGGTCGAATGCTTTGACATGGCTGCCTCACAGGGTGTCGGGATCGAGCTGGATCAGCTCTTGGGCGGCGAGCAGAAGCCGGGCGCCCGCCTCGAGCGATGCGAACCAATCGGTGACGCGAGCGGCGTCCGGCAACGGGCAGAGGCCGGCGATGTCCATGAAACCGTATTCCATGCCGTGGCGTGCGACATCGTCGACCTCGCGCGCGAACTGCTCGACGGGCACGAGCGTCAGAGGAGGCAATGACGAGCACTCCTCCAGGTCCGGCAGATATTCGTGGAGGGTCGCGCCGTCGAAATGCCAGGCGTTCTTCTCATCCGGCAGGGCCCGAAGCGCCCGGTGGCTGCATCGCAGATTGCGAAGCGCGCTGCGCAGGCCGTTCGGCAGCGACCGCAGCGGCGCTGCGTTCGCCGCGATCATCCAGTCCGGCCTTCTGTCATTCATGTCAGAGGGAAGGATGGTGTCTTCAAGATCCTCCGGATCGGCACCATGATAGGCCACGAGCGCGTCGCGAGCGGCTTTGTCCTCGATTTCGCCATCCCAATAGTACATCGAGATTTCTTCGAAGAGATCGTCGTAGCCGAAGATCGGAAGCGCTGAGCCCATGGTCCGGGCGAGCGCGGTATAGGCAGCGGCGCGCCAGCCGATCTGGGCGTCGCTGGTCTCGATCCAGCCGAGGTCGAGCTGTCCCATACTGTCGCAGACGATGGCGATGGCCGGCGCGTCCATGTCCTCGCTGTTGAGGACGGCGACGCGCAGTTCGGCCAGTTCGAGCGGCCTGAGAATATCCAGAACCGCCTTATCGAAAACGCGCTCGATGCGGCGTCGAGCCTCAGCGCGCGTGCAACGCCGTGCCGTCTGGTCGCGCGATGCGACCCAACCGCCAATCAGCTTGTGATGACGTGCAAGCGGCTGATCGAAACTGACCGGGATCTCCCGGGACAAGACGACCGACCGACCGGCCAGGTCAGCCGAGCGGGGGCAGTCGCAAGCCGTTGGGAGACTGGAGGGGCTCGGCCGGTTCGCCGTGTTGCGATGCCGGGTCGATGAGGATCTTGAGGTGGAGGGCCTGGGCCTGCGGGTCGCAGGGTGGTCCGGGAGAGCGGGTAGCGTCGCCATCATCGAACTCGATCCATTCGAGAAGTGTCTTGCGGGATGCGGCGGGAAGGACCGCGTCGGCCTTGCGCGCCACGGCTATCCCTTGGTGCCGACCGCGCGGCGGTACTCGGTGACATGGGTACCCGCGGTGACGCCGGCGTCGACCAGTTCGGCGTTCAGGATCGCGGGATAGAGAGTGGCGTGATACGCGCGCAGGCCCTGCGGGTCTTCGGCAAGGTGGGGCGGAACCGGAAGGTCGATCCCGTCATATCGATAAGCGCGCGAAAGGTGATTGATCTGCATGGGGCTTCTCCTGAGAGATTGAACACGGGCCGAAGCGGGGCCGTCACCAAAGACTTGCCGGCTCGTTCGATTTGGCCTCGGCCGGGAGCGCGCTCGGAGCTGGTGCCGGCGACGCGGAAGTGGTCGCCGTCCTTGCCGGCGCCGGTGTTGGCCTTGCCTTGGCGGCCTCGGCCGAGGCGAACTTGGCGGCTTCAGCGGCCTCACGTTGATCGGCGATCTGATCGGCGAGAGTCTTGCGCGTCGCGATCAGCTGACCGAGTGCGCCGTCGGCGCCACGCGCGAGTTCCGCGTCGATTTCCGCTGCGCTTGCGGTGATCGAGATGGGCCGTGTCTCGCCGACCTCGAGGGCGGCCGCCGTGCCCTCGACCTTCCGAGGGATGACGGTCAGGGTCACAGTGTCGTCCGGCCCGGCGACAAGGTCGAACCCTAGCGAATAGCGGTGGAGCAGTGGGAGCAGGTTTGCGATAAGCATGGTCGTTCGTCCTTGTTCGGATGCGAGGAAAGTGGATCAGGCGGCGAGCGCATCGACGCGGCGGCTGGACATCGGGGCGGCGCCGGGCGCCGCGCCATATTGCCCGTCGAGGGTCATCGCGCTCGGCAGCCGGCCCGCCCAATCGAAGCCGGCGGCGTTCAGCATTCCGGTGACCAGATCGGCCTTCTTGGAGCCGAGAAGCTTGGCGAAGGCCTTCTCGCCCATGTGCGAGATCAGCCCGCACTCCCGGGCGACGAACTTCAGCTCGTCCTTGGTATATCGCTCGAGAAAGCCGCGATCGACCTGCCAGACCTGACGGATGTCGACGTCGAACGCCCTTGCGAGATCGGCGACATGGCTGAACGATTGCACGTCGCGGGCGTAGGCGGCGCCGATCGCCGAGAGCGCGGTTGCCGCCTGGGCCTCGGAAAGTTCGCGAACCTCATTGATTTTGCCCCCGAAGTCCAGATCAGGGAAGGACGGGTTGACGAGAAGGCCGGCTCGCGCCGTCAGCGTGCCCGACTTGATCTGGGAGAGCGTCCCGGTCAGCGCGGCGACGAGGATGGCGGTTCGAGCATCAAAAGCGTTGTCTGCGAGCCCGCGCGCCAGCGCGGTGCGCCAGGTTGCCTCCCGCAGATCGCTTGTGCGGCCCGCGATCGACTTCGCGGTGACGCTGGGGCCATTGGCATTCGCGTTCGATCGCACGGTCGCCCGACCTGACGGAGTTCCCGGCGCGAGCGCGGCTCGCCGAGCGGTCGCCTCGACCCCGTCCGCGCGCTCATCTTCCTGATCCTCGGCCTCATCAGCTTCGGCGAGGTCGCCTTCGTCGGGGGTGTCATCGGCTGCGGCGGAACGATCCTGCTCTTCCTGACGGGCCTGCTCGACCGCGTCCGTCTTGAGCTGGAAGCATGCCGCGTTGGTGCAATGGCCATCGTCGACGTGGGTCTCGAAGAGCGCGCGTTGGGTCCCGGAGTTGAAAGGACAGGTCGTGCATTCGGACTTGTCGAAACAGGCGTCGGCAAGGTTTTGGGTTACGCGCATGAGGAGGTCGCGGGTCTTCCCGATGTCGAGGCCGGCTCCCAGGATAGTCTCGAGCGCCTTGTCCTGCTTGTCCGCCGGCACGGCGGCGAGCAGCTCGGCGTGGCCGACCTTGATGCGGCGCTTGTCGAGCGCGAGCTTCACCGCGTCCGAAAGGTTGGCCAGCGCGAGGCGGCGGTCGAGCTTGGCGCGCGACCAGCCAAGACGTCGACCGGCCTCGCCGCGGTCGTTCTGGCAAGCGGCGAGGACCCGGACCGCGGCATCGGCCTGCTCGGTTTCGGAGGCGTCATCCCGGATATCGTTTTCGTCGATCGCCGCCTCGAGCGCTTCCTGGTCGGTCATTTCCCGGATGATGACCGGCGCTTCGCCGTCCGCACCGAACGCCTCGAGCGCGGCGCGATACCGCCGCCCGCCGGCGACGATGATGTAGCGATCCTTGCCATCGTCCGCCGGGCGCACCAGAATCGGCTGAAGCATGCCGCGCAGCCGGAGCGACGCGACAAGTTCGTCGTGCTTCTTGCTGTCGAAATAGCGGCGCGGGTTGTAGCCGATGGCTATCCGGGCGAGTGGGACCATGGTGGTTCCGGTGGGCTGGGGTGCGGTCACGGCCGATCTCCTTGCAGGGTAGCGGGCCACCTCCGTCGTAGATGGGCGCCTCGCTCTGGCGAGCCTCATGCTCACCCCATTCCTGCCCCCCTCCCCTCTCATCAGCCGGCGAGCCGCTCGCGGTAGATGTCGGCCGCCCATTGCTCGATCCACGGCGCTGTCATCTCGTCGTGATCGAGATCCCCGCTCTCGATGAGCTCGCGGATCTCGGCTCGAGCTTGCGCGATCGCCGTTTCCCAAGGGTCCGTCGGGACGCGATCGGGTTCCGCAGGCCGATGGTGCGGCAGGCGCAAAGGGTGGCTGGCAAGACGTGCGTGCTGTGCCGCCACCCACCGCGCCATATGGTCGGCCACGAAGCGGTCGCTCTTGGATACACGGGCCTGGCGGGCGGCCTGGCGGGCGCTGATGCCGTATGCCTGGCTGTCGATAGACGCGACCCGGTGCTCGAACGGAAGCAGGTATGGCAGCGCCGAACCCTTCACGCCAAATGCGTGCAGCCGGACCCCCTTGGGCAATATCTGATCCAGATGGTCGATGACGGCGATGACCCCCTCCGGACCATGGACGTCTCGCCGGCACATGCTGCCGACGCCGATCAGCGACCCGGGCTTCAGCGATCCCCCCAGCGCATCTATGCAGCGCTCATAGTCTTCCGGACGGCGGCCCTGGATGACCGGCATCAGGGTGTCGGCGATGCCGTGATCCTGGGCGAGACGGCGACAGTCGAGATTGGCGCGGATCGTGCGCGAGAGGCGGTCGATGACCTCTTCGCGGTCGCGAGCGATTTCTGCCTCGACGCAATAATCGGCGCTCGCCCACCACCGAAAGGGAAAGGCGGCCGCGAGCGCGACATAATCGACGAGCGACCAAGGGAAGCCGCCGTATCGAGCCGCCGCGACGAATCCGGCCGAGTCCAGGCAGAGCGCCGCCAGTCCCTTGCCATTTCTCAGCTGGGAAAGCCGCCACCCGTCCCATTCCCGCCACCCGCGGCGTTCGGTCCAACGAGACAATCCATTCGCGGAAATGAGAGTGGGCTGCTGCAATGCGCGAGCTTGGGCGAGGATCGGTCCCTCGCTCAGGTGCGGCAGCCCCACCATGATCTCAATCGGCATAGCGGCCTCCCTGGGCGTGATGATGTTGACGGCGCGGCGCGTTCACGATACGTTCCTTGGCGCAGGAGATTTGCCATGACGACGACACCGTTCCGCGAGCGCTTCGACCTCGACATCACGCTGCGAGATGCGGCGCTGGATTCCGAGAACCGGCCGACGCGCCGGATGATCGCGAACGCGTCGATCGGGATGCACGTCGAGGACGCCTATTATTCGGTTCGTGAACTGCGCGAGGCGGTGAGCTGGGTTCATGAGGGTATCCCCGCCGGCAAGGGAAAGCTGTCCGAGATCCTCGCCAACGATGGCGCCGACGACTTCCAGCGTTGCATCTATTTCTGCCTGGCCGGGCGCGGCGTGGTGGCGATGCTCGACGATCTGGAATGGCTCGAGGATCTGCTCGAACGCCGCGGCCGTGTCGCGGGAGAGCAGGGGCGGCTGAAGGCGACCCGGATGCCGCTCACCAACCCCTATGTCGCCGACGCGCCGGACGGTCCGATAGTGAAGCTGGACGCCGCTTTCGAGCAGGGACCGTCTTGGTGGGCCGATCCGACCTTATCCTGCTGAGCGGAAGTCGGCGCCCGAACTCAGGCCTCGCGTCTCGCATCGGGCGGGCCGGGTCGTCGGCGAGATGATTCGCGGCTCGCGCAAAGGGATAGATCACCGCTTCAAAGCACCATCTCGACTTCGACGCGCTCGCCAAACGCCGGCCAAGTGCAGACGCGGAAAGGCTGGATCGGATTGGTGGTGCGCACGATGCTGACGCGACCCGGCCGCTCGTCGAACAGCCGGGAGGCGACGCGGTTCGCGTTTTCGCGACTGCAGAGGAGAAGACGCTTAGGGGACAGGCCGGTGCTCAGGTCAAGCATGTCAGATCCTTCTCGGAAAGCATGATACCGGCAGGACTCAGGCGAAGATCGTCTTGTGGATCTTCGTCGTCGGCACGATCCGCCATTGCCGCTCCATGAGGCGGCTGATCCGGTAGCGGCCGCGGGTCTCAGGGTCGCGAAGGGTCACTCGGCGCCCCTGCTTCTCGACAATGAATTCCTGCCCGACATGGCCGTCCGAGAAGGTGACCGGCTGCTCCAGCCGGATCCGATCGCCGTCCGCGACCTTGCGCGAGCGGCGTTTCAGGTTCTCGGCGCAGCGACGACGCCAGTCGAGCGCGTGCTCCTTGTCGGTCGGCGTCAGCAGGTCGAGGATGTGCTGGGGGCATCCGTCCTCGCACGGCCCCATCGACTCCGTCAGTCGGGTAGGATTGGTGCTGCTCATGGAGTCAGCCCTGATCCCCCCGCCGAACCGCACGTGCAGCTTTCACCGCATGCGGCTCTCCACTGTGACGAACCATCACTTTGCCGTAGATCGGGCAGGC
>NZ_QQWY01000037.1:0-46954 GCF_003950455.1 Sphingomonas sp. ABOLE | reverse complement strand
TCGCCGAGAGCGCGAGCGAGGAGCCCCCCGCCGTCGGCATGCGCTGGCGCCGCCAGTTCGTCCGCACCCTGGTCCGCCGCGACGACGGCGTCGTCGTCCTCCCCGACCTCCACGCCATCTTCGCCGCCCATCTCGGCATCGGCGAGCTCGGGCGGACCGGGGAAGTCGCGTGATTTCTTTCCCGTATCCCTGCCGCAAGGCGCGTCCGTGCCCCACCCATTCGAACGAGGATTTCTGACATGCGTGCGACGATCAAGATGAAGCTCGGCGTCACCTTCGGCGTGTTGATCGCCCTGTTGCTTGTCGTCGTAGGCGTAGCAAGTACCCGCCTCGCCGTGCTCAATCAGGCCACCAGCGACGTGATCCGCGGGCCAGCGCAACGATTGGAACTGGCGCAGACGATCGACGCCAAACTGAGCTTCGTGATCCGCCAGGAGAAGAATCTGGCGATGTCGAACGATGACGCCCAGATGCGCAAGTTCGATGCCGATCTGATGAAGGCGCGCGGCGAGCTGCAGCAGCTGGTCGCCAAGGGGGTTGCGGGCGCCACCGAACAGGGTCGCCCGCTCTGGACCCAGCTGGAAGGCAGGCTGGACGAATTCGTGCCGGTCAACGATCAGGTCCGCTCGCTTGGTCTGGCGAACAAGAATGCCGAGGCTTCGGCGCTTTCGATGACCAAGTCGCGTGAGCTCGCCGTGGCGATGAGCCAGGTGGTCTCCCAGCTGGTCACCCTTTCCAAGCAGCAGATGGGCAATGCCGAGCAGGAAGCCGCCGCGGTCTATGCCGCCGCCAACATCGCGCTGTTCAGCGTTGCCGGCATCGCGCTGCTGATCGCCGTCGCCGCGGCGTGGTGGATCGCCCGCACCGTTTCGACCGGCCTTGCCCGCGTCGGCACGGCGGTTACCGCCGTGGCCGAAGGCGACCTCAACCAGCGGATCGAGGTGCGCAGCAACGACGAGATCAAGGATCTGGTCGAGACGGTGAACGGCATGGTCGATCGCCTGCGCGGCGTGATCGCCGATGCGACGATCGCCTCGACCAACGTCTCCTCGGGCAGCCAGGAACTGTCGTCGAGCGCCGAGCAGGTCTCGCAGGGCGCGACCGAGCAGGCTGCTGCCGCCGAGCAAGCTTCGGCCTCGATGGAAGAGATGGCCGCCAACATCAAGCAGAACGCCGACAACGCCGCGCAGACCGAGAAGATCGCCCGCCAGTCCGCCAAGGATGCCGAAGTGAGCGGCGTCGCGGTAGACCGCGCGGTGGGCGCGATGCGCACCATCGCCGAGAAGATCGGCATCGTGCAGGAAATCGCCCGCCAGACCGACCTGCTCGCGCTCAACGCCGCGGTGGAAGCGGCGCGCGCGGGCGAGCATGGCCGCGGCTTCGCGGTGGTCGCCTCGGAAGTGCGCAAGCTCGCCGAGCGCAGCCAGGGTGCCGCCGCCGAGATCAGCTCGGTCTCGTCCGAGACGGTCAAGGCCGCCGCCGAAGCGGGCGACATGCTGCAGCGGCTGGTGCCCGACATCCGCCGTACCGCCGAGCTGGTCAGCGAGATCAGCGCCGCCTGCCGCGAGCAGGACATCGGCGCCGCCCAGATCAACGATGCGATCCAGCAGCTCGACCAGGTGACCCAGCAGAATGCCGGCGCCTCCGAGCAGATCAGCGCCACCTCCGAGGAACTCGCCGCCCAGGCCGAGGAGCTCCAGGCCAGCATCGCCTATTTCCGGGTCGACTCGGTGCGCGCCGCCGCACCGCGCGCCGCAGCACCCGTTCGCCGCCCCGTACCCAAGCCCGCCGCCAAGTCGGCTGCGCGGCCCAAGCCCAACAGCATTGCCGATCAAAAGGCTCGGGTCAGCGGCTTCGCGCTCGATCTGAGCAATGGCGGCCCCGATGCCGATGACGCCGCCTTCGGCGTCCAGGCGGCCTGACCGCCCCGTTCCAGGAGTATCCCATGCGTGCCACCATCAAGATGAAGCTCGGCGTCACCTTCGCCGTACTGATCGCCCTGCTGCTCGCCGTCGTCGGCGTCGCCAACAGCCGTCTCGGCCTGCTCAACCAGGCGACCAGCGACGTGATCGCCGGCCCGGCCAAGCGGCTGGAGATCGCCCAGAGCGTCGACGCCAAGGTCAGCTACATCCTGCGCCAGGAAAAGAACATGGCGCTGACCGAGGACGCCGCGGAAACCCGCGCGTTCGACGCCGATCTGATGAAGGCACGCGGCGAAACCCAGGCGCTGATCGCCAAGGGGCTCGGCACCGCGACCGAAACCGGCAAGCCGCTATGGATGCAGGTGGAGGCGAAGTTCACCGAATATGTGCCGGTGAACGACCAGGTCCGCGCGCTGGCGCTGGCCAATCGCAATGCCGAGGCCGGCAAGCTGTCGATTACCAAGTCGCGCGAACTGGCCGGCACGATCAGCAACCTCGTCGGCCAGATCGTCACCCTGTCGCGCCAGCAGATGGACCAGGCCGACCACGACACCAGCGCGCTCTACGCCAGCGCGGCGACGACGCTCTACGTAGTGGCGGGGCTTGCGCTGCTGCTCGCCATCGGCGGCGCGATCTGGATTGCGCGGATCGTCTCGACGGGGCTGCGCCGCATCGCGGAGGCGGTCGATGCCGTCGCGATCGGCGATCTCGACCAGCGCATCGCTGTCAGCACCAATGACGAGATCAAGGACCTGGTCGACACCGTCAACCGGATGACCGCCAACCTGCGCGACAGCGCCGCGCTGGCTGACCGCATCGCCGCGGGCGACCTCAGCGTCGATCACAAGCCGCTGTCGGACAAGGATACGCTGGGCCATGCGATGATCCGGATGACCGGCAATCTACGGCTCTCGGCCGCGGTAGCCGACAAGATCGCCGATGGCGACCTGACCGTGCAGCACAAGCCGGCCTCGGAGCGCGACACGCTGGGCAACGCGCTGGTGCGGATGGTCGAGCGGCTGCGCGGCGTCGTCTCCGATGCCACCATCGCCGCCACCAACGTCTCGACCGGCAGCCAGGAACTGTCGTCCAGCTCCGAGCAGGTCTCGCAGGGCGCGACCGAGCAGGCGGCTGCCGCCGAGCAAGCCTCGGCCTCGATGGAAGAGATGGCGGCCAATATCAAGCAGAACGCCGACAACGCCGCGCAGACCGAGAAGATCGCGCGCCAGTCCGCCAAGGATGCCGAAGTCAGCGGCGTCGCGGTCGATCGTGCGGTGGGTGCGATGCGCACGATCGCCGAGAAGATCGGCATCGTCCAGGAAATCGCCCGCCAGACCGACCTGCTCGCGCTCAACGCCGCCGTCGAGGCAGCGCGTGCCGGCGAGCATGGCCGCGGCTTCGCGGTGGTCGCTTCGGAAGTGCGCAAGCTCGCCGAGCGCAGCCAGGGTGCCGCCGCCGAAATCAGCGCGGTCTCGGGCGAGACGGTGAAGGCCGCCGCCGAGGCCGGCGAGATGCTCGGCCGCCTCGTCCCCGATATCCGCCGCACCGCCGAGCTGGTCAGCGAGATCAGCGCGGCCTGCCGCGAGCAGGATATCGGCGCCGCCCAGATCAACGATGCCATCCAGCAGCTCGACCAGGTGACCCAGCAGAATGCCGGCGCCTCCGAGCAGATCAGTGCCACGTCCGAAGAACTCGCCGCCCAGGCGGAAGAGCTCCAGGCCAGTATCGCGTACTTCCGCGTCGAACGCAGCAGCGGCCATGCCCGCCCGGTCGCCCGCACCGCCCCCGCGCCCAAGCGCGCGAGCGTGCAGCGGCCCAAGGCGAACAGCGTCGCTGATCAGCAGGCCCGTGTGAGCGGCTTCGCGCTCGATCTCAACAATGGCGGTCCCGACGCCGAAGACGCCGCTTTCGGCGTCCACGCAGCCTGACCGCCGGCTCTACCTTTCAAGGACTCGAACCCATGCGTGCCACGATCAAGTTGAAACTTGGCATCACCTTCGGCGTGCTCATCCTGTTGCTGCTCGCCGTGGTCGGCGTCGCCAACTCGCGGCTCGCCACGCTCAACCAGGCGATCAGCGACGTGATCTCCGGCCCCGCCCAGCGACAGGAGATCGCGCAGAGCGTCAGCGGCGGGATCAGCTATGTGCTGCGCCAGGAAAAGAACATGGCGCTGACCGAGGACGAAGCGCTCACCCGCAAGTTCGACGCCGAGCTGATGAAGGGCCGCGAGCAGGTCCAGGCACAGATCGCCAAGGGCGTCGCCACGGCCAGCGCGCAGGGCAAGCCGCTATGGCTGCAGCTGAGCACCAAGTTCAACGAGTTCGTGCCGGTCAACGATCAGGTCCGCCAACTGGCGCTCGCCAACCGCAACACCGAAGCGGGCACGATTTCGATCAGCAAGTCGCGCGAGATCGCGACGGCGATGAGCGACGTGGCCGACCAGCTGGTCGCGCTCTCCAAGCAGCAGATGACCCAGGCCGATCAGGATACCAACGCGCTCTATGCCAGCGCCGCCACCACCTTGTGGGCCGTCGCCGGCATCGCGCTGCTGATCGCCGTCGCCGGTGCCTTCTGGATCTCGCGCATCGTCTCACAGGGCCTGCGCCGCGTCTCGACCGCGGTCAGCGCGGTGTCGATCGGCGACCTCAGCCAGGACGTGCAGGTCACCAGCAACGACGAGATCAAGGACCTGGTCGACACCGTCAACACGATGGTCGCCAACCTGCGGGTGAGCGCGACGCTGGCCGACAAGATCGCCGATGGCGACCTGACCGTGCAGCACAAGCCGGCCTCGGACAAGGACGTGCTCGGCAACGCGCTGGTGCGGATGGTCGATCGCCTGCGCGGCGTGGTGTCGGACGCCACCGCCGCCGCGACCAATGTCTCCTCGGGCAGCCAGGAACTCTCGTCGAGCTCCGAGCAGGTTTCGCAGGGCGCGACCGAGCAGGCCGCGGCGGCGGAGCAGGCCTCGGCGGCGATGGAAGAGATGGCCGCCAATATCAAGCAGAACGCCGACAACGCCGCGCAGACCGAGAAGATCGCCCGCCAGTCCGCCAAGGATGCCGAAGTGAGCGGCGTCGCGGTCGATCGCGCGGTGGGCGCGATGCGCACCATCGCCGAGAAGATCGGCATCGTGCAGGAAATCGCCCGCCAGACCGACCTGCTCGCGCTCAACGCCGCGGTGGAAGCGGCGCGCGCGGGCGAGCATGGCCGCGGCTTCGCCGTCGTCGCCTCGGAAGTGCGCAAGCTCGCCGAGCGCAGCCAGGGTGCCGCCGCCGAAATCAGCTCGGTGTCGAGCGAGACGGTGAAGGCAGCGGCAGAGGCCGGCGACATGCTCGGCCGCCTGGTGCCGGACATCCGCCGCACCGCCGAGCTGGTCAGCGAGATCAGCGCCGCGTGCCGCGAGCAGGACATCGGCGCCTCGCAGATCAACGAAGCGATCCAGCAGCTCGACCAGGTCACCCAGCAGAATGCCGGCGCCTCCGAGCAGATCAGCGCCACCTCGGAAGAGCTTGCCGCCCAGGCCGAGGAGCTCCAGGCCAGCATCGCCTATTTCCGCGTCGAGCAGCAGCCGCGCGGCCGCGTGCCCGCCCCGGCCCGCCGTCCGGCGCCCAAGCCCGCCGCCAAGCCGGCGACGCGGCCCAAGCCCAACAGCGTTGCCGACCAGCAGGCGCGGGTGAGCGGCTTCGCGCTCGACCTCGCCACCGGCGGCCCCGATGCGCAGGACAGCGCGTTCGACGTGGAGGCAGCATGAGCGACACAAGCGAACTCCAGCTCGTCACCTTCGGGCTGGGGGCGGAGATCTTCGCGGTACCGGTGACGCTGGTCCGGGAGATTCTCGACTATCGCGAGACCTTCCGCATCCCCAACGGCCCCGACTATCTGCTCGGCCTGACCGACATGCGCGGTCAGGGCGTGCCGACGATCGACTTCCGCCAGCGGCTGGGCCTCTCGCCCTTCGAACCGACCCAGGCGACCCGCATCCTGGTGGTCGACGTGCCGGTCGCCGACCGCGTGCTGATGCTGGGCCTGGTGGTCGACCGCGTGCTGGAGGTGTGCAGCGTCACCACCGACCAGCTGGAAGCAGCGCCCGACATCGGGGTGCGCTGGTCGTCCGACTATATCGGCGGCGTCATTAAGCGGTCCGAAGGATTCGTGGTGCTAGTCGACATGGCGAAGATCTTCTCGTCGGAAGAAGCGCGGGCGCTCGCCGTCCGCGCCGCCGCCTGAGCCTTACGGAGCAGCCCTTGTCCGCAGCATTAGCGCTGGATCCGTCGCCCGCCCCCGGGCTAGACACGATGAGCAGGCGCCACTTCGCGCAGATCGCCGCCTATATCTACGAGGTCTCGGGCATCAAGATGCCGGAGACCAAGAAGACCATGCTCGAAGGCCGGCTGCGCCGCCGCCTGCGCGCGGTGGGCATCGATACGCTCGACGGCTATTGCGACTTCCTGTTCACCGGCGATCATCTCGCGGCCGAAGGGCTGCACCTGATCAACGCGGTGACCACCAACAAGACCGACTTCTTCCGCGAGCCGGCGCATTTCGACTATCTGGTCGCGCAGGCGCTGCCGGCGCTGGAGGCGCGCGGGGTGCGCTCGCTGCGCGCCTGGAGCGCCGCCTGCTCGACCGGCCCCGAGCCCTACACCATGGCGATGGTGCTGGACGATTATGCCGAGCGGATGGGCGGCCCGGAGTACGGCATCCTCGCGACGGACCTCGACACCGAGGTGCTGGCCGCCGCCCGCAACGGCATCTACGCGGCCGAGCTGGTCGACCCGGTGCCGGCGGCGCTGCGCCGCAAATATGTGATGACCTCGAACGATCCGCGGCGGCGCGAGGTGCGGATGGTGCCGCGGCTGCGCAGCGCGATCGGCTTCGGCCGGCTGAACCTGATGGACGATCGCTATCCCGTGGGCGATGCGATGCACCTGATCTTCTGCCGTAACGTGCTGATCTATTTCGACAAGCCGACGCAGAAGAAGGTCGTCTCGCAGCTCTATGACTGCCTGGCGCCGGGCGGCTATCTCTTCCTCGGCCATTCGGAATCGATCACCGGGCTGGGCCTGCCGCTCGAGCAGGTCGCCAACACCGTGTTCCGGCGCGGCGGCTGATGCCCAAGATCCGCGTCCTGATCGTCGACGATTCGGCGAGCGTCCGCCAGACCATGGCGTCGATCCTCGCCGAGGACCCGGCGATCGAGGTGGTCGGCACCGCCGCCGATCCGTTCAGCGCCGCCAAGCGCATCCAGGAACAGGTGCCCGACGTCATCACGCTCGACGTCGAGATGCCGCGGATGGACGGCATCACCTTCCTCAAGAAGCTGATGCAGCAATGCCCGGTGCCGGTGGTGATGTGCTCGTCGCTGACCGAGAACGGCTCCGAGACCTTGCTTCAGGCGATGGAAGCGGGCGCGGTCGACGTGATCCTCAAGCCCAAGGTGGGCGTGGCCGATCATCTCGCCGAGCACCACCTCCAGATCCGCGACGTGGTCAAGGCCGCGGCGCGCGCCAAGGTGCGCGGGCGGCCGGGCAAGCCGATGCCGCGCACCGAGCCGCCGGCCCAGAAGCTCACCGCCGACGCGGTGCTGCCGCCGCCCAGCGGCAAGCCGATGAGCCGCACCACCGAGATGGTGGTGTGCATGGGCGCCTCGACCGGCGGCACCGAGGCGCTGCGCGAAGTACTGGAGGCACTGCCGGCGAACAGCCCCGGCATCGTCATCGTCCAGCACATGCCCGAACATTTCACCCGCGCCTTCGCCCAGCGGCTCAACGGGCTGTGCGAGGTCGACGTCAAGGAAGCCGCGGACGGCGACCCCGTCCTGCGCGGCCACGTCCTGATCGCCCCCGGCGGCAAGCACACCATGCTCGAGCGCCAGGGCGCGCGCTATTATGTCTCGGTTCGCGACGGGCCGCTGGTCTCGCGCCACCGCCCCTCGGTCGACGTGCTGTTCCGCTCGGCGGCGCGCGCGGCGGGATCGAACGCGGTCGGCATCATCATGACCGGCATGGGCGACGACGGCGCGCGCGGGCTGCTCGAGATGCGCCAGGCGGGCGCGCGCACCTTCGCGCAGGACGAGGCGAGCTCGATCGTCTTCGGCATGCCCAAGGAGGCGATCGCGCGCGAGGCCGCCGACAAGATCATTCCCCTCGGGCACATCGCCCGCGAACTGCTCACGGCCACCGCACGATGACCGCTTGCCAAGGAGACGGCCATGTACGCCGCACCCATTCCTGAACCGAACCCCGAATCCGAACTGTCGCTCGCCGAGATCGAGGCGACGATCAGCCAGGTGGCGGGCAAGCTCGACGCCCGGTTCGTCTCGGCGGGCGAGGCGCTGGCCCAGGCCTATGCCATCGTCGAGCGGCTGGTCAGCGCGCTGGAGGGCGTGACCAACGCGCTCGGCCGCGACGCGGCGGAAGCGGCGGTCGATAATATGCGCGCGACCGCGGACCGGCTGGAGCGGCTGCCCGCACTGCAGGCCGCGCGCCAGGCGGGGCTGGAAAGCATCGCCGCCGGTGCGCGCCCGCTCGCGCACCATATCAACCAGGTCAAGCGCACGCTCGACTTTCTCCGCATCTGCGGCCTCAACATCAAGGTGGCGGCGGCGGGCCGCAACGGTTTTGCCGATTTCGCCGACACGATGAACGTCCGGCTCGACGTGGGCGAGATCGAGATCGGCGGGATCGGCAGCGAGATCGAGCGGCTCACCGCCAGCATCCCGGCGCTGATCGAGGTCGATCGCCAGCTCGCCGCCGAATGCGTGAAGGTGATCCCACAGGTGCCCCGCAAGCTCGCCGAAGATGCCGAGGCGCTGCAGCGCCACCAGGCGGCGGACGCGGCGCGCGCCAAACGCATCGCCTCGGTCGGCCGCGAGATCCATGCGAAGGTCGCGACCGCGATCGGCGCGATGCAGATCGGCGACATCACCCGCCAGCGGCTGGAGCATGTCGCCAGCGGCATCCAGGCGCTGATCGCCTGGCGCGATTCCGCCGATCCGGCGACCGCGATCGACGTGGTCGGCCATATGGTCGCGCTGTTCGCCGCCCAGGCCTCGGACACGATCGAGGCCTTCCACACGGAATCGCAGCGGCTGGCCGAAAGCCTGCGCGGGATCGCGCCGAGCGCGGCGCAGCTGCTGGAAATCAAGGCCGAGGGCGATCGCCAGCAGACCGGCGACGACAGCGTCTTCCTCGGCGCGCTCGAGAAGAGCGTCGCCGATGTCGCCCAGGTCACCGCGCGGCTGCGCGATGCCGATGCCAAGGCGCAGGCGCTGGGCGGCTCGACCTCGGACAGTGCCGAGCGGCTCGCCGAGCGGCTGCGCGTGGTGCACCGGGTGAACGAGGACGTGCACCTGATGGCGTGGAACACCGATCTGCGCTGCCACCGGCTCGGCGACGAGGGCAAGGCGCTGGCGATGGTCGCCTCCGAGATCCGCGGCTTCGCGACCGCGCTGGCGACGATCTCCGGCGAGATCCGCCAGTCGGTCGAGCGGCTGGTCAGCGCGGTCACCGCGCTGCGCGATCCCGACGCCGAACAGGGCGGTGATGCGGCCGAGGCGCTCACCGAATCGCTCGCCTGCATCCGCGACGGCGCCCAGCGCATGCGCGAAGGCATGGCCGGGCTGAGCGACGATGCCGCGGCGGTGACGCGGATCCTGGAGACCACGACCAGCAATGTCGATTGCGAGGCCGCGTTCGGCGACGCGCTGCGCGGCGTGGCGCTACGGCTCAAGCTGTTCGGCACGCCCTGCACCGCGCCCGACGGCCCGGTGGCGGACGCACTGGCCGAACTGCTCGACGGCATGGCGCGCAGCTACACCATGGCCCGCGAGCGCGAGATCCACACCCGCTTCGCGCTGCCGGGCACGTCCGCGTCCCCGCAAGCGAGCATGGACGACGACGATGACGATGACGGGCTGTTCTGAACGGTCCGCCCGTCGCCTTACTGCTTCTCGGCCCCGTTCGATTCGTTGACGTAATCGGCGAAGCTGCCGACCAGCGAATCCCAAAGTTCCAGATTCTTCCGGAACAGCACCGTGGTCATCGGCTGGTCCTCGAAGTTCAGGTCATACTCGATCGCCGCCTCGCCCTTTTCGTCCGAATAGACGCGGGCGAAGCGGTGCTTCTGCGTCCAGGCATTAGCGCGCTCGGGCGACAGCTTGTCGGTCCAGCCCGCATAGAATTGCAGGTCGCCGCAGTTGCGGCCCTTGTCGCAGCTCATGAAGAAGATGGTGAACTTGTAGCCCTGCGCACCGCTGCGGATGATCGGGTCGCCGTCGCTGTCCTTGGCCAGTTCCGCCTTGTAGCCGGCATCCTGCAGCGCCTTGACCACCGATTGCGGGTCAGTGGACTTCACCTGCGCCTGCGCCGGCACCGCCGCCAGCAGCCCGAGCCCGATCAGCACCCCCATCTTCATGCGCTTTCCCTTTCCCGTCGTTACGCAAGCGTGGCCCGTATCGCGAATGCGCGGGACCTGCCAAGCCTAGCGCCTTCCGAGCCTGCTGCGCTGCGCCTGCCTGCGCAGCGCGCCCGGCATCCAGCGCGCCGCGAACCACAGCTTGCGCGCGGTCTTGCCGACGCGGGTGTGGAGCACCGTCCCATGCACCGCTGCCCAGGCTGCCTCGGCGACCGCGCCGACCGGCGTGATCTCCAGTCCCGCGCGCCGCACATTCTCGCGGATATGCTGGTTGGAGCCGCCCGCCGGCTGGTCGAGCAGCGGCGTGTCGATGAACGAGGGCATCAGCGTGCGCACCTTCACCCCCGCCGAGGCCCATTCGCCGTCGAGCGCCTCGGCCAGCCCGCGCACCGCGAACTTGGTCGCCGAATAGATCGCCGCGCCCGAGGTGCCGTAGATCCCCGCCGCCGAGCTGGTGATCAGCATCACCGATCCCGGCGTCGCGGCGAGCAGCTCGAACCCGGCATGGGCGCCGTGGACCACGCCGAGCAGGTTGACCGCGACGCAGCGCTCCAGCTCGGCCGGGGGCGTGGCAGCGAAGGGGCCGCTGGTGCCGATCCCGGCATTGGCGAACAGCACGTCCATCCGCCCGCCGCTCGCCGCCGCGAAGTCGGCGAGCGCTGCCACCCATTGGTCGCGGTCGCGCACGTCGAGCTTGTGCGTCGTGGCACTGCCGGCCGGCAGCATCGCCAGCGTCTCCGCCAGCCCCGCGGCATTGACGTCGGCCAGCCCGACGCGCCAGCCGCGCTGCGCGAACAGCACCGCCACCGCCCGCCCGATTCCCGACGCGCCGCCGGTAATGAAGATCGCCTGCTGGGGCATCGCCCGCCTCTCCCATAGCTGGCGCCTGTCGCGACGCCTTGGGCCCATCCTTCCGCAGGATGCGGTGCAATGCCAGCGCGATGTTGCGGGCTCAGGCCGTGGCGAGCAGTTCGTCGACCCAGGCCGGGACCAAGGTGCCCGCCGGGCCCATCCGGCTCGCCTCGAACCAGTGGCTGCCGCCCGAGGGCTCCAGGTTCATCTCCAGCGTCGCCGCGCCATGATGCCGCGCGGTCTGGACGAACCCCGCCGCCGGATAGACCGCGCCCGAGGTGCCGATCGAGACGAACAGGTCCGCATCCGCCAGCGCCGCCTCGATCCGCTCCATTGCGTAGGGCATCTCGCCGAAGAAGACGATGTCGGGGCGCAGCGCGAGCATGCCGCAATTGGGGCATTCGCTCTCGGGCGGCAGTGCCTCTTCCCAGCGCTCGCGCACGCCGCAGGCCGCGCACAAGGCCGAGCGCAGCTCGCCATGCATGTGGAGCAGCCGCGTCGCCCCCGCGCGCTCGTGCAGGTCGTCGACATTCTGCGTCACGACCAGCAGTTCGCCCGGCCATGCCGCATCGAGCCGCGCCAGCGCATGGTGCGCGGCATTGGGCTGGACCGTCTCCAGCGCGGCGCGCCGCAGATCGTAAAAGCGGTGGACCAGTTCGGGATCGCGCGCCAGCGCCTCGGGCGTGCAGACATCCTCGACCCGGTGCCCCTCCCACAGCCCGCCGGGCCCGCGAAAGGTGGCGATGCCGCTTTCGGCGGAAACGCCGGCGCCGGTGAGAATCACGAGATTGCGAAGGCTGGCCATGCCGCGACCCTAGGCCCGCCATGCCGGCGCCGCAAAGTCTGGTTTCTCCGGCGCTTCGTCTCCCGATGGGGTCCTAGAAGAAAAAGCCGGACGATCCGCAAAAATAGCATCTGTCGCTGCAGCACAGGATCGTGCAACAGCGCGCAGCATGACGAGCATCGGCATCTATGGCAGCATGGGGCGGATGGGCCAGGCGATCGCCGCCGCCCTTCCCGATTTCGGCGCCCGCCTCGCGGGCGGCGCGGACGTGGGCGATGATCCCGCCGAGCTCGCCCGCAAGGCCGATGTGCTCGTCGACTTCTCGGCCCCCGCCGCGCTCGAGGCGAACCTCGCCGCGGCGCGCGCCGCGCGCACGCCGATCGTGGTCGGCACCACCGGCCTCGCCGAGCGCCACCACCGGATGATCGACGCGGCCGCCGCCGAGATCGCCGTGCTGCAGACCGGCAACACCTCGCTCGGCATCGGGCTGCTGTCGCGGCTGGTCCACGAGGCCGCGGCGCGGCTCGGCCAGGACTGGGACATCGAGATCGTCGAGATGCACCACCGCAACAAGGCCGATGCGCCGTCGGGCACCGCGCAGATGCTGGGCGCCGCCGCTGCCGAGGCGATGGGCACCACCCTCGCCGAAGCCGGGGTCAGCGACCGCGCCGGGCTCACCGGCCCGCGCGCCGCGGGCACGATCGGCATGGCGAGCCTGCGCGGCGGTTCGGTGATCGGCGACCACACGGTGGTCTTCGCCAGCGATGGCGAGCGGATCGAGCTCACCCACCGCGCCGATGATCGCGCGATCTTCGCCAAGGGGGCGATCCGCGCGGCGCTGTGGCTCCCCGGGCGCGACGCGGGCCGCTACACCATGGCCGAAGTGCTCGGCGTGTGAAGAAGGCGCAGGTCGTCGAGTTCTTCGCGCGGCTGGCGGCGGACAATCCGCACCCGGAGACCGAGCTCGAATCGGTCAACACCTATACGCTGCTCGTCGCGGTTGTGCTCTCCGCCCAGGCGACCGATGCCGGGGTGAACAAGGCGACGCGCGCATTGTTCGCGCAGGTCGACACGCCCGAGAAGATGGTCGCCCTCGGCGAAGGGGGCTTGAAGGAGCACATCAAGACGATCGGCCTCTTCAACACCAAGGCCAAGAACGTCATCGCGCTCTCCGAAGCCCTGATCCGTAACCATGGCGGCGAGGTCCCCGCCGATCGCGACGCGCTGGAGCAGCTGCCCGGCGTCGGGCGAAAGACGGCGAACGTGGTGATGAACGTCGCCTTCGGGCAGGAGACCTTCGCAGTCGACACCCACCTGTTCCGCGTCTGCAACCGCACCGGCCTGGCACCCGGCAAGACGCCGCTGGCGGTGGAGCTGAAGCTGGAGAAGGTGGTGCCCCAGCCCTTCCGGCTGCACGCGCACCACTGGCTGATCCTCCACGGCCGCTATATCTGCAAGGCGCGCACCCCCGAATGCTGGCGCTGCCCGGTGGCCGAACTCTGCACCTTCAAGCCGAAGACGCCCACCCCCAAGGCGAAGAAGGCCGCCGAACCCGCCTGAGCTTTTGCGGCGCCTACGCTTTTGCGCCGGAGCTGCCGAAACGGGCTGGCGTTCGGCCAAAGGCTTTGCTAGTCGCCGCTTTCCAGGCACCCGTAGCTCAGCTGGATAGAGCGCTGCCCTCCGAAGGCAGAGGCCACAGGTTCGAATCCTGTCGGGTGCGCCATCTTTTCAATGACTTAGCGCAGCATCGCGACGGCCGTACGGAAAATGTACGGAAAACATCGTCGGACGAAATGCGCTCAAATGAACCCTCGCAAAGACGATTCGGGCGACGCTTCTGTGCGCGCCCCGCTAATCGCGCAGCCTCCTTCACCGATCGGGTGCGGGTTAGCGGGAGGAAGGCGATGTTCCGATGCGGTTGTTGGTGTCCCCCCCGGACGATTGCTCGACCGACAAGCTCGGCGAAGGCGTCGTAGCGAAGCCGGCTGAGGCGCTGCGTCTCGGTATCGAAGGCCGGTCGGTGCGCCGTAAGGGTGAGCCGGTGGCGGACGAACAATCCAAGGGCCTCGGTCAGTCGAGCTTCTGCTCCATCCGATCCGCAGTACGGTTCTGGCGGTCGAATTGCGCGCCGAAGCGCTGATCGAGTTCTGACCGGCACACCTACAACAAGCGAATACATCGTCTGGCGGCGATCCAGGAACATCGCATGGTCCGACGCGCAATCGAGCGGGGCGTACCGGAAGCGAAGATCGCGGAAGCGCTTGAACTCGAGGTTGCATCCATCCATCGGCGATCGCGGATGCTCTATGGGATCTGCACCGAGGTTATTGATATCCTGAAAGACTTGTCCTGTCCGACAGCCGTCTTTGACGTCCTCCGGCGCATGTCCCCGATACGGCGTCGATCCGCTACAACTGACGGTGGCGCGTGCCTATGTCAGCACGCTGCTCGGGAACGACCGCATCGTGCAGTGGATCGCCCAGCACCGGTCGGAATACCTGAAGGAACTCAGGCCGCGGCGGTGCACCTTCTGGGGACGTGCTCGAACGCATCGCCTCCGGCCTGATGCTGACCGCACCCGAGCGCGAGCACCTGTTCGTGCTGGGGCTCGGGCGGCCACCCGCGATCAAGATCCGCGGGTCGGACGAGGTCACGCCGCGCCTGCAGCGCGTGCTCGACGCGATGCCGACCAGCCCGGCGATCATCAAGACCGCGACCTGGGACGTGGTCGCGTGGAATGCCGCGGCGTCGGCGGTGCTGACCGACTATAGCCTGCTGCCCCGCGAACACCGCAACATCCTGCGGCTCGTCTTCACCAACTCCAAGGTGACGGCGGCGCAGGAAGACTGGCGCAGCATGGACCGCTATGTCGTGGGCGCCTTTCGGACGGACGCGGTGCGCGCCGGCGCTACGGCCGAGATCACCCGGCTGGTCGAGGAGCTGTCGCGGCTGAGCCCCGAATTCGAGGCGCTCTGGCAGGATAATGACGTCGCCGGGAATGCGGACGGGCACAAGCGGGTGCACCATCCCGAGCAGGGCATCCTCGAACTCGAATTCTCGTCTTTCGCCATCAAAGGCCGCCCCGATCTGGGCATGATCGACTATAATCCGGCGACCGCGGAGACGGCCCGGCGGATCGCATCCCCGGTCGGGCCGGCGTCGTCTGCTTAGCCTGCCCCGCCGCGCGTACCGGCCTTCGGCAGGATCGTTCGCGGCGCCAGCAGGTCCCGGAACGTGTCGGGTGTGTCCGCGATCCGCTCCAGCCGCGGATAGCGCAACGGCCCCGCATAGGGGATGGGCCGATCCGACCGGCCGCCATCCTGTTCGACCGTCAGCACCAGCGGATGGCCAGCCGACGCCCGTACGGCGGCGAGCAGTGTCTCCGTGCCGAAGGCACCTCCGTTGATCGCCACGACGCGCGCGCCCGGACGCAATCCGGCGCGAAAAGCGGGCCCGTCCCAGGCTACCGAGCGGATCGCGCCGTTCGCCCGCACGGCAAGCCCGATCGAATAGCTGAGATCGGCGACGCCCAGCTCTTCCTCCCCGGCGCGGAACGCTGGCGTCTGGGTATCGGTGAAGGTCAGGCGCCAGCCATGGCTGCGGAGCCCGATGGTCGTGTCGAGCGCGCCCTGCCCGTCGATCCATCGCCGCAGCCACCCCGCCCAATCCCCGGGCGCGACTGCCTCCAGCGTCTCGCAAAGGTCCTCGAACGTGTAGGTGCGCGTCGGCGCGCTCGGTGTCGCTCCGGCGAAGAAGGCGCCGGCGAAATCGTCGATGCCGCGACGTCCACCGGTCCGCGCCCGCAGTTCCCCGTCGACCGCCAGCCACAGCAGCACGCCTTCCGAATAATAGTCGCGGCGCCGCTGCCAGTCGCGCCAGGGAACGGGCTGGCGGAGCATGAAGGCCGGGTAGTTGACGTCGTCGGACAGCGGCCGCCAGGCGCGGCCGGGCCGGGCGGCGATCTCGGCGGCCTCGACTGCGAGCCGGTCGCGCAGCTCGGCGGGGGAGAATTGCCCGGCGCGCGTCGCCAGCACCCGCCCCCAGAACTCGGTCTGGCCCTCATACACCCACAACAGGCTGCCCGAGACGGGCACATTGGGGGTCGGTGCCCAAAGATCGGCCGGGATTCGGTAGAAGCCGTTCCAGGCATGGACGATCTCGTGCGCGATCAGGTCGCGGGAGAGGATCTGCGACTGCCAGTCGCGGAAGAGCGAGGATGGCAAGCCGTTCTCGCTCGACGACCGGTGCTCGGTGCCGCCCGAGGCGCCATCGTCGCCCAGGCGCGCGAGGATATCGTAGTGCGCGAAGGGGGTGGTTCCGAAGACGGCCGTCATCTGCGCGATCAGCGCGGTCAGCTCCGCCACGCGTTCGGGCGGCACAGCCAGATCCGCAGGGCGCTGCGCGACAAGGTCGAGCGTCACGCTGCCGGTGGCGGGCACGGTCAGCGGCACCTGCCGAGTGTAGCGGCCGGCAAGGACGGGGGCGTCGAGCAGGGACTCGAGCGTCGTCTCGGCGAAGCGCAGCGTCGCGCTCCCAGCCGTTTCGACGTGCAATGCGGTGAAGGCGCGGAGCCCCGCCGGCAGCGTGACCGAAGCCGTGGTGCGGATGTTCCGGGCGTACCAGCCGGCCGGATACAGGACCAGCCGCTGCCAGGGCACGCTGACGATGTCGGGCGTCAGCAAGTCCCCGCCCGCCACCATCTGGAAGCGGACGTCGATCGCCTTGGCCCCCGCCGGCACATCGACATGAAAGGCATGCGGCTCGTAGGGATCGCGCCGCCAGCGGACGGGCCGGCCTTCCGCCTCAACCACCAGCCCCGCCAGGTCGACCACGTTCAGGCTCGGCCCGTGGCTCGCGGCTTCCCAGCGTGGATAGAGCAGCGTCACCCGGGTGCCGCCCGCCACCGGAACATGCTCGCGCACGGTGAAGATGCGGTGCGCGATGTCGGTCGCATCGAACTGGAGGTCGAGCACGCCATGGAAGCCATGGTCCACCGGCAGGGGAACGGTCGCCGCCGGCATGCGATATGCCGGCCCCTGCGACGGCTGCGCCCCGGCGATGCCGGTGCCACCGCAAAGTGCCACTGCCAACACCAACGGCTTGCCGAACGAAATCCTCACCAACCATGCTCCCTGGGCAATTGCCACCGCCGGCAGCTAGCGCAGCTGGCCACATCGACGATAGGGGTCAAGCGTCGGTGCCCACGAAGGGCAGGCGCCGGGTCGGCCGCCCCGTCAGGGCGAGAATCGCGTTCGCGATGGCGGGCGCAATCGGCGGGACGCCGGGCTCGCCCATGCCGGTGGGCGGCGCCGTCGATCGCAGGATATGCGTCTCCACGCGCGGCATGTCGTCGATGCGCGCGACCCGGTAGCCGTCGAAGTTGCGTTGCTCGACGATCCCGTCCTTGAGCGTGATCGCGCCGTACAGCGCCGCCGACAGGCCGAAGCCGATCCCGCCCTCCATCTGGGCCGCGATCTGGTCCGGGCTGATCGCGATGCCGCAATCCACCGCGGCGACGACACGGCGAACGACGGGCCGGCCAGCTTCCAGCCGGACCTCGGCGACCTGGCCGACCACGGTGCCGGCATAGTCCTGCACTGCCAGCCCGCGCGCCCAACCGGCATCGATCGAAGTCCCCCAGCCCGCCTCGCGGCAGACCGCATCGAGCACCGCCAGATGTCGCGTTGCCCCGGCGCGGCGATACAGCGCACGGCGATAGTCGGCGGGATCCCTGGCGGCACGGCGCGCGAGCTGGTCGACGACATGCTCCATCACCATGGTGCCGTGCGAATGCCCGACCGAGCGCCAGAAGGTGGCGGTGACCGGCGATGTCGGCGTGAAGATCTTGCAGTCCAGCGTCGATACGGCGGCCAGATAGGGGGAATTCTTCACGCCCTCGTAATTCGGGCTGTTCGCCCCGAAGGGGAGGAGCTGCTGCGCGACGATGTGGTGCCGCCAAGCCGTGGGCAAGCCGTCCGCGCCGCTTTCGATCCAGAGGCGGTGATGCGCCATCGGGCGGTAATAGCCACCGGTGAGATCGTCCTCCCGGCTCCAGAAAAGCTTGACCGGCCGCCCCTGCAAGCGGCGGGCGATATGGACGCACTCCGCCACATAGTCGCCCATGGCCGCGCCCCGCCTGCCGAAGGATCCGCCGGCGGGAAGCACCTCCAGTTCGACCTTGCCGGGGATCGTCGGCGTGGCGATGGCGGCATTGACGAGTTCGCCGGTAGCCAGATGGCTGCCCGAGGCGATCCGGACCTGCCATCCGTCCACCTGCGCGACGCAGTCGAGCGTCTCCATCGGCGCATGGGCGAGATAGGGAAAGTCGAACGCCGCTTCGAACTGCCCCTCGCCGAAGCGACGATCGGCATCGCCGCGCTGCAGGAACCGATCGGGCTTCAGGGTGGAACGGCCAAGCGCGATGCTGTGATATTCCTCGACGATCTCCGGGGTGGACCGGCGCTCGGCCTGGCGGTCGTCCCATTCGGTACGCAAAGCAGCGCGGGCACGGAGCGCGGCAAAGCTGTTCTCCGCGACCACGGCCACGCCCGCGGGCGTGGCGAACACGTCGACCACGCCTGCCACCTGCCGCGCGGCACGATCGTCGAAACGCGCGGGCCGGCCGCCGAAGCGCGGGCTGCGCGCGAGCACGGCGAAGAGCATGCCGCTGCGCTGGACGTCCTGGGTATAGACCTGCGCGCCGGTGCTCTTGGGCACCGCATCCTTGCGGCGCACGCGATCAGTGCCGATCAGGCGGTACTCGGCGGGCTGCTTCAGTCGGGGCTGCTGCGGCGGCGTTTCCCTGTCGGCATCGGCAAGCAGCGCAGCAAAGGGGGCCGATCGCCCCGTGGCGGGGTGCGAGACGATGCCGTCGCGCACCCCGATCGAGGCGCGCGGCACCCGCCAGCGCCGCGCGGCAGCCGCGACGAACATCGCCCGCGCGGCAGCACCGGCACGGCGCATCGCGTCCCACTGCGTGCTCACCGAAAACGACCCATAGGTGAGCTGGACGCCATAGGCGCGGAAGTTGACTTCGGCGGAGACCACCCGGACGCGACTCCAATCGGCGTCGAGTTCCTCGGCAATCATCGCCGCCAGCGCCGCATGAATGCCCTGCCCAAGTTCCTGCTGCTTGTTGACGATGGTCACCATGCCGTCGGCGGCGATGCGGATATACGCGCCGAATGCGCTCGGTTCGGGATCGTGGCCGCCGCCGCTCAACACCATGGCGGCGACCTCCATCGGATGGGTGGCCGCATAGCCGATGACGAGCGCGCCGCCGGTCAGACCGCCGCCGAGGACCATCCGGCGGCGCGTCATGCGGAAGCCGCGTGCTGCAGGCTTGGGATCGGACATCAGAACATCTCCGGAAACGCCATCAGGCGGGACAATGCGCGCCGGTTTCCAGCCACGCCGCGACCAGCGCGCCGAACTGCGCCTGGGTGCCCGGCGCCGGGCGTCGCTGCGCGCCGGGATGCCATGCCCAGCCGACCAGTTCGTCCTGCGCCACATGCTCCAGCAGCGCGTCGCGGCGCAGATGCGCGCGCGAAGGATCGAGCAGCTGGCGGCAGATCGCGCTGAGCGACTTGCCCTGCCAGGCCATCTCCGGCGGCGCGAGACGCCAGCGCACATTGCCGGGCACGCCCGAAGCGGCGACATTGGCTGCCTGGTGGCAGGTGATGCAGCGCAGGACCTCCGTGCCGCCGCCGTCCGGTCCCCGCGTCACCAGCGGCAGATGCGGGCGCATCACCCCGGTCTGGGTCGGCCGATCGCTGCGCGGATGGCAGTTCAGGCAACGCGGATGCTGAAACACCCGCCCGGCTTCGCGGAAGAGCGCGACCGAACGCTGCCGGCGATCCGCGATGTTCGAGAAGGCAGCCACGGGCCGAAGCGTCGCCGTGGGTGCGGAGGGTGGCGGCGGCAGCGGGGTCGCACTCGGCTCGGTAGAGCGCAACAACAGCGCGCCGGCGACGCACAGCGCCGGAACCACGATCGCCGCTAGTTGCGGCGCGCCCAATCGCCGGCGGGGCGGCGCTGCCTTTTCCCGCTCCTCCGTCATGCGCTAGCCCCAGCGACGGCAGCGGCGGCATCGTGGATCGCCGCGCGGATGCGCATGTAGGTCGCACAGCGACAGAGATTGCCACCCATCGCCGCGTCGATATCGGCGTCCGAGGGCATGGGGATCGCGCGCAGCAAGGCGATCGCGCTCATCACCTGGCCGGATTGGCAGAAGCCGCATTGCGGCACGTCGCGTGCGACCCAGGCATCGCGCACCGCCTGTGCCTGCGGGCCATCGACACCTTCGATCGTCGTCACCTCGGCCGTGCCCAGCGCGTTGAGCGGCACCGAGCAAGACCGAACCGGGGAGCCGTCGAGATGGACCGTGCAGGCACCGCATTGCGCGGCACCGCATCCATATTTCGTGCCGGTCAGATAGAGCGTGTCGCGCAGGATCCAGAGAAGCGGCGTCTCGCCGTCTGCCTCGATCCGGTGGCGCTGCCCGTTGACGGTTAGCAGATAGGGCATGGTGGGGCTCCAGTCGGGTGTTGGTCGCCAAGGCGAGCCCGGCGCCGGCCGTCCTCGGCCTGCGCCGGGGCTGCGGTCAGAAACGATAGGCGAGCATCAGGCCGGCGATCGGCTGCCAGCGGCTGCCTTCGCGCGTGACCGGGCTGTCGGCGGCATCGCCCACGAGATAGCCGGCGCTGGCATGGGCGATCACGCCCAAATGGCGATCGAACCAATAGCCCGCCGTCACCCCGCCGCCGACATCGCGCAGCCCCGATCCCGGACGGTAAGGCGCGAGTCCGCTTGCCGCCGCGCCACCTGCGTCGATGCCGAAATAGGTGCGGGTATATTTCGCATCCGCCCAGGTCGTCCGCAGGTCGAAGGACAGGAACAGGTCGGAGCGCTGCACGGCGGCGTAGGAGGCGCTCGCCGTCGCCAGCAGACCGTCATGCGTATCCGACACGTCATGCACGACGGACAATTCGAGCTGCACCCCGCCCTGCCCCTGGGCATTGCCGCCGATCCGGTAGCCGACGAACCCGCCCGCCTCGACCGCGGTGCCGATCTCGGGAAGCCGGCCGAGCCGCCCGTCCACATCCTGTCGCGGCAGGCGCGGGCCGATCACCGGCCCGGCAGCGAAGCGTGGATCGGACACCAGATCGACACGCGCGCCATTGCCGCGGAGCTGGAAGTTGACCCCGCGCCAGCGGATGTCGGCAGTGGCGAAGGGAAAGGGGCGCACGTCGCCGGCGCCGTCGAACTCGGGAACCACCCCGGCACCGAGCGCGACCATGCCATGGGCGCCGCCGACCTCGGCGGGGGCTTGCTGGGCATAGGCGGTCGCGCTGGTCAGCGCAGTGGTCCAGGCAAAGGAAAGCAGCAGCAGAATACGCATGGTCGAAACTCCTCGTCATGGGGGTAGCCGCCGGAGGCGGGGGGGGGGTGGCCTCCGGCGGCGATTCGAGGGATCGCCCACCACCCAGGGGCGGCGGTGGGTGATCCCTCGGCGGGTCTGCGGTCGGGAGCCGCAGGCCCGATCTCAGGCCATCGCCGGTTTCCCGGCGCCGGCGATATGGCGGTTGGCGACCAGCATGGCCGCGGCAGTCATCGCGCTGGCGATCGGCACGAGCAGCAGGCCGAAGCGCAGGCCGTGGCGGATGCCCGCGTCGCCTGCGGCATCGCTCGCCGCGCCGACCAGCATCGGCGCCAGCGTCGGCCCCAGCAGTCCCGACGCGATCAGGACCATGCTCGAGGCCATCGCCTGATGGCCGGCGCCGGCGACCAGATGCGCGGCACCGAAGGCCCCGGGCAACATGAAGGCGAAGGACAGCATGGTCGGCACCAACAGCGCGATCGCGAGCCAGCCGATCGGCACGAACAGCGCGGCACTGGCAGCGGCGCCCGCGACAAGGAACAACGTCGCCGGTGTCGCGAGCAGGCGGCGATTGCCCGCGCTGCGCCGCCGATCGAAATCGCGCCCGCCCAGCAGCGTGCCGACCAGCCCCATGCCGCCCTGGAGCAGCCCGAAGGCGAGGCCCGCCTGCGCGGCGCTGAACCCATGGACACGGATCAGGAAGCTCGCGGCAAAGGCGTAGAAAGGCGCGGACGCAAAGCCGACGCCGACCGCCGCAAGGAGCAGCCAGCGAAACGCGCGCGATGCCAGCAACACCCTGCCCGTCTTCAGGAACGGGACGCTTTCCCCTTGCTCCCGCAACGGCGGGGTCGGGCCCAGGCCGGCGAGCAGGATCGCCAAGACGGCCCCCGCGACACCGGCGCCTAGCAGCGCCGTCCGCCAACCATGCGCATCGGCGACGACACCGCCTAGCGAGAAGCCCAGCATCGTGCCGAGCGGAATGCCCATCGAAAACAGCCCGAGTGCGCGGCCGCGGCGATCCGGTGCGATTCGCCGGGCGATCAGCGCATGCGCGGCGGGGATCGCGCCGGCCTCGCCGATCGCAACGCCGAAGCGGCTGGCGGTGAGCGCGGCGAAGCTGGTGGCGAGCCCGCCCAGCCCGGTCATCGCGCTCCAGAACAGGACGCAGCCGAGCAAGACCAGCCTCGGCGAGCCGCGATCGGCCGCGCGGGCGATCGGCAGCGAAAAGAGCGTATAGCAAAGCGCCGATGCCAGACCGGTCACCAGGCCGATCTGCACATCACTAAGAACAAGGTCGCGCTTTATCGGCTCTATCAAGATAAACGGCAATATCCTGTCGATCTGACAGACGATACTTACCAGCAACAGCGTTCCGCCAAATCTAACTTCTCCTAATCCACGAAGATGAAGTTCACCATACGCTACGACATCGCCCATGGATTGGTGCAAATTTCGGGTTGACGGGATCGCTGGATCTGTCATCTTCGGGAAACACCTCGGCTTATCTGCGCCATCAAGTTAGAAGGTGTCTTCGATGACCAGAATGCCGGAAACCGCGAAAATCTTGCCTTTTCCTCCAAATGGCGCCGCGCGTGGCGGGGCCGCGCACGCCCGGCCCATCGCGCCGCCGGACGATCGCGCCGCCGCAGCGTTGCGGGAGGCGGTGTACGCGCACATCGATGCGGGGGGCGGCGGCGAGGGGCTGTTCCCGCTGCCGGCGCCGGAAGTGCACGTCATCCGCGCGATGCGCCACGTGCCCGCGAACCGGCAGATCTATCGGCCGTCGCTGTGCGTGGTGGTCGAGGGTCTCAAGCAGATCGAGTTCGGCGACGACTCGCTCGAATATGGCGCGATGGAATGCCTGATCGTCAACATGGAGATGCCGGCGTCGGGCCGCATCGTCGGGGCGTCGCCGGGGGGGCCCTTCGTCGGCATGACGATCGACTTCAACCTGGAACTGCTGCGCGAGGTGCTCGAACAGCTCGACCAGCGGCCCAAGCCCGGCAAGCATGACGGACCCAGCATCTTCGTGACGCGGGTGACCGACTCGCTCGCCGATTGCCTAGTCCGCATGCTGCGGCTGACCAAGACGCCCGAGGCGGTGCCGATCCTCTTCCCCTCGTTGATGCGCGAGGTCTATTACTGGCTGCTGACCGGGCCGCTGGGCGGGGAGATCTGCAAGCAGCTCATCGCCGACACGCATCTCGAGCGGATCACCCGCGCGATC
Source organism: Sphingomonas sp. ABOLE (assembly GCF_003950455.1). Lineage (NCBI taxonomy): Bacteria > Pseudomonadati > Pseudomonadota > Alphaproteobacteria > Sphingomonadales > Sphingomonadaceae > Sphingomonas > Sphingomonas sp. ABOLE. Next base: position 23,372 of record NZ_QQWY01000037.1, on the reverse strand, counting down.
CGGCTGCTGCGCGAACGCTTCGCCGAGAAGTTGCGGATCGAGGATCTCGCGGAGGCCGCGGGCATGAGCCCCTCGTCCTTCCACCAGCATTTCAAGACGCTGACGCTGATGACGCCGATCCAGTTCCAGAAGCAACTGCGGCTGATGGAGGCGCGCCGGCTGATGCTGGACAATGCGGCGAACGTGACCGCGGCGGCCTATCAGGTCGGCTATGAAAGCACGTCGCAGTTCACGCGCGAATATAGCCGCACCTTTGGCATCGCACCGAAGCGCGACGTGCTGGAGCGCAAGGCGCTGATGGCGGCGGTCGCCAGGCGGTAGCGCAAGCTCCGCCACGAAAGCGAGGATCGGACAGGTTTTCTGTGGCTTCGGGCAAGCGGGGCGCCGGGCGTCCCGCTATCCCGGCGGCAGTTGCACTCGATCCGAGAACAGACATGAATCGCTGGACCGCCGCCGACATCCCTCCGCAGCATGGCCGCTCGGCCGTCGTCACCGGCACCGGGGGCCTGGCCCTGGAGGACGCCCGGGCGCTCGCCGGCGCGGGCGCCGCGGTGGTGATCGCCGGCCGTAATCCCGACAAGGGCGCGCAGGCGGTTGCCGCCGTGCACGCGGCGGCCCCGGGCGCGACGGTACGGTTCGAACTTCTCGACCTCGCCAGCCTGGAATCGGTCGCGCGGTTCGCCGAGCGCCTGGCGGACCGGCAGGAGGGGCTGGACCTCCTGATCAACAACGCCGCGGTCATGGCACCGCCGGCGCGGCTGGAGACCAGCGACGGCTTCGAACTGCAGTTCGGCACCAATTATCTCGGTCATTTCGCGCTGACCGCCCGGCTGCTGCCGCTGCTCAAGCGGGGAATGCAGCCGCGGGTGGTGACACTGAGCAGCGTCGCCGCACGCGGCGGCGCGATCGCTTTCGAGGACCTGCAGGCCGAGCACAGCTATCGGCCGATGCCGGTCTACAGCCAGTCCAAGCTGGCCTGCCTCTTGTTCGCGCTGGAGCTCAGCCGGCAAAGCCATTGGCACGGCTGGGGCGTTGCCAGCATGGCGGCGCATCCCGGCATCACGCGCACGGACCTGATCGCGAACGGCGCGGGTCCGCACAGCGTCTCCGGGCGGCTACGGCGCTTCCTGCCCTTCCTGTTCCAGCCCGCATGGCAGGGCGCACTGCCGACGCTCTTTGCCGCCACCGATCCCTGCGCGCAGGACGGCGGCTATTACGGCCCCCACGCCCTGGGCGGCACGCGCGGCTATCCCACGCTCGAAAAGCCTCCTGCCCGGACGCTCGACGGGGCTGCGGCGGCACGCCTGTGGGAGGAGTCGTGCAGGCTCGCGGGCGTGCGGTTCGCTTGAGCCGCTTCCTGCATTGCTCGTTCGCAGGACGGGACCAGAGGCGGCTTACAGCCGCTCCTCTGCCTGAAGTCGCTCGAACAAGGCGACCAGCCAGTCGGCGAACACCCTGGTCCGCGGCGATACGGTGCGGTGGCCGGGGTGCAGCACCGATATCGGCATAGGCGGCGGCGGAAACTGCGCGAGGACAGGAACCAGCGCGCCCGCATCGATCTGGTGCTGCACGCGATAGCGCGGAACCTGAATCAGTCCGAGACCGGCAACGCCCGCCGCCGTGTAGAGCTCGGCCCCGCGAACGGTGACGTCGAACGGCAGCAGCACCTCTCGCGTCCCTCCGTCGACGATGAAGTCGAGCGCGTACGGCTGTCCGGAGGCGGACGCGGCGTAGGCGACCATCCGATGCCTGGGAAGGTCCTCCAGCGCCGACGGCATGCCGAAACGGTCGAGATAGCCGGGGCTCGCCAAGGTCGCCTGCTCGGCGTCCGCCACCTTTCGGCCCACGAGGGAGGAGTCGGGCAGGACCCCCGCCCGCAGCACGCAGTCGATGCCTTCCTCGACCAGATCCACCATGCGATCGGTCTCGCTCAGCCGGAGCTCGATCGCCGGATGCTGGCGCAGGAAGTCGGGGAGCGCCGGCAGCACGAAGAACCGCGCGAGCGTGCCCTGCATGTCGACGCACAACGGCCCCTTGGGTTCGGATGGCCGAAATCCACTTTCGATCTCGTCGAGGTCCGCCAGAAGCTGGACGCATCGCCCATAGTAGCCAATGCCGTCGTCCGTCGGCCGGACAGCGCGGGTCGTGCGCTCGAGCAGCCGTGTGCCGAGATGCCCTTCCAGTTGCTGGATGGCGCGCGTGACCGTGGCGCGGGGAAACCCCAAGTCTCTCGCCGCGCCTGCGAAATTTCCGCGTTCCACGATCCGGACGAAGAGCCGCATGGTGTCGAAGCGATCCATGCGTCCTCGGATGCGCCAATACGTATCGCACATCAAGAAGTGATTGTTGCCGCATTTGGAATGGTGAGTTCAACTCCTGCGGCCTTGAGCACTCAAGCTACCGCGATACTGTTGTCTCCAACGAAACATGTAAAGGAGTTGGACATGCCGGCCCCATCCTTCCGCGCGACGACACATGCACCTCCTTCGCTCTCCCCCGCCCCCGAAGGTTTTTACGCCCGCGGGCGCGTGGCCAGCTATGTTCTGCTCCGGACGACCTTCGGCATCACCATCATGACCCACGGCTTGCCGAAGCTGACCGGCAGCGCGCATGGCTCCATGGCCGATCCCATGGCGGGTTCGGTCAACCTGATCGAGAATGTGCTGGGCCTGCCCTTCGCGCCGCAACTTGCATTGTTCGTGGCGCTGCTCGAAAGCTTTGGCGGGTTGGCGATCGCCATCGGCTTCGCGACGCGACTGTTCGCGCCGATGCTCGCGGTCCAGATGGTGGCGATCTGCCTTGCGCTGGGGCCGACCTATCCCTGGATCGATCGGGGCATCGAATATCCGATTATCCTCGGCGTCGTCGCGCTGCACATCGCCATGAACGGGGCAGTCGCCTGGTCCATCGATACCCGCTTGGCGAGATCTGCTCGGGGTGCTTGACGGACCTCCCCCGGATCGGCGGGACCGCGCCGATCCACAGGCTAGAACAGCTTGTCGAGCGTAAGCGGCAGGTCCCGGACCCGCTTGCCCGTCGCGTTGAACACCGCATTGGCGACCGCCGCCGCCACGCCGGTCGTGCCGATCTCGCCGATCCCGCGCGCGCCGAGCGGGGTGCGGGGATCGGGGATGTCGGTCCACAGCACGTCGATGTCGGGCACGTCGAGATGCACGGGCACGTGATAGTCGGCGAGCGACGTGCTCATGATGCGGCCGGTCCGCTCGTCGAGCAGCGTCTCCTCGGTCAGCGCCATGCCCAGGCCCATGATCATCCCGCCCTTGAACTGGCTGGCCGCGGTCTTGGCGTTGAGGATCCGGCCGCAGTCGAACGCGCCGACCAGCCGATCGACGCGGATCTCACCGGTGACCTCGCTGACGCGCAGCTCGCAGAAGATCGCCGAGGTGCTGTGCATCGAATATTTCAGCACCTCGAGCGGCGCACCGCTTTCGCCGATCGCGCTCAGTTCGCCCCGCCCTGCCCGACGCAGGATCGAGGCAAAGCTCTCGTGGCGCGCGGGATCCTCGACGCTGCGCAGGCCGCCTTCGGCGAACTCGATCTCGTTCGGCTTGAGGCCGGCCAGCGGCGTGTCGTTGCCCGCCAGCCGCATCAGCTGGATCGCGAGCTTTCCGCTCGCCGCGCTGATCGCCGCCGCCAGCGACGCGGTCTGCGACGATCCGCCGGCAAAGCTGGCGAAAGGCAGGCGCGAATCCCCGATCGCCACCGTGACGCGCTCGAGCGGCAGGCCCAGCCGATCGGCGGCATGCTGGCGCTGGACCGTCGCGGTACCCATCCCCATTTCCTGCGCGGCGCTGGCGACATGGGCGTCGCCATTTGCGTCAAGGGTGATCCGGGCGGAGGTGCCGGGCATGCGGGTGAAGGGAAAGGTGCCGGTGGCGCAGCCTATGCCGATCCACCACTCGCCGTCGCGCCGGGTGCAGGGCCGCGGCGCGCGCCGGTGCCAGCCGATCCGCGCCGCGCCCAGGTCATAGGCCTCCATCATCGCGCTCTGCGAATGGGGCGCCCCGCTCACCGGATCGCAGGTCGCGGCGTTGCGGCGCCGCAATTCGATGGGATCCATGCCGAGCGCATGGGCCAGTTCGTCCATCGCGCACTCGATCGCGAAGGTGCCCGGCGTCTCGCCCGGGCCGCGCATGAAGCTGTTCGCCAGCAGGTCCAGCTCGACATTGTGCTGGACGATGTCGAAGCTCTCGCAGGCATAGAGCGAGCGGCCGGTGAGGCTGAACCCTTCGTCGCAGACGCTGTGCCGCGGCTTCACGCCATAGCCATGGTGCAGCAGCGCGGTGAGTTTGCCGTCCGCATCGGCCGCCAGCGCCACGCGCTGCTCGGTCCGGGTGCGCCCGCCGATCAGCCGGTGCATGCTCGCGCGGGACAGCGCGACCCGCACCGGGCGCCCCGCGAGCTTCGCCGCCGCCACGCCGAGGATCTGGTGATCCCACAGCGCCTTTGCGCCGAACCCGCCGCCGACATAGGGCGAGCTGACATGGACATCCTCCGCCTTCAGCCCGAACACCTTGGCGAGCGAGCCTGCGGTGGCGTGGATCATCTGGGTCGCGTCGTGCACGATCAGCTTGCCGTCACGCCACGCGATCGTCGCAGCATGCGGCTCGATTGGGGCATGGCTCTCCCAAGGCGTCGTATACACGCCGTCGATCGTGACCGCCGCCTGCGCGAACTTCTGGCCGGCATTGCCCTTGTCGAGGCGGTTGCGCTCGACGAGGATCGACTCCGGCATGCTTGCGCTGGTCTTGCCCTCCTCGAAGCGCGTCCGGGCCGGCGCGGCATCGTAGCGCACGCGGACCAGGCTGGCGGCATGATCGGCCTGCTCGCGCGTCTCCGCGAGCACCACCGCGACAACCTGCCCGTTCCAGTGGATCTCGGGATCCTGCAGGATGGGCAGCGTGTGATTGCCCGCCGCCTTGAGATTGGTCAGCCCGATCGGCGGCGGCACGCCGATCCTGGGCGCATTGCGATAGGTCATGACCAGCGCGACGCCGGGCGCTGCTTCCGCATCCGACACGTCCAGATCCGCGATCCGACCGCGCGCGATCGTCGAATGGACGAAGGCGGCGTAGAGCAGGTCCTCCATCGCTACTTCGGCGGCGAAGCGTGCCGCCCCGCGCACCTTGTCGGGCCCGTCGATCCGCGACTGCTGCCCGCCGAGCGCCACGCGCTTGTCGATCAGCGGATCGGGCGTGCCGCCGGGCAGCCAGCTTGCCGGCACCTGGCCGAGGACGGCGCGCACGCCGCCGATGATCGCATTCTGCAGCTTGGTCATGCGCGCGCTCCTGCAAGGGTGGTCAGGACGGCGACCACCGTGCGTTCGACGAGGCCGATCTTGAAGCCATTGCCGGACAGCGGCCGGGCGTCAGCCAGTTCCTCGCGGATCGCGGCCAGGAGCGCCTCGGGGGTCGGCGCGAGGCCGATCAGCGCCGCCTCGGCTCGCCGTGCCCGCCATGGCTTGGCGGCAACGCCGCCGAGTGCGATCCGGGCTTCGCGGACCCGCCCCTCGGCGAGCCCCAGCCCGCCCGCGACCGACACCACCGCGAACGCATAGCTGGAGCGATCCCGGACCTTGCGATAGTCCGACCGCACCATCGCATCGGACGGCGGCGGCAGTTCTACGCCGGTGATCAACTCGCCCGGCTGCAGCACGGTCTCCACCTGCGGCGTGGCGCCCGGCAGGACATGCAAGTCGGTTAGCGGCACCGATCGATCGCCGCCGGGTCCCGAGAGGTGAACGACGGCGTCGAGCATCGCGAGCGCGACGCACATGTCCGAAGGATGGGTGGCAACGCACTGGTCCGAGGCGCCGAGGATCGCATGATAGCGGTCGAACCCCTCGCGCGCGTCGCAGCCGGCGCCCGGCTGGCGCTTGTTGCAGCGTGCGCCGTCGACGTCGTAGAAATACATGCAGCGTGTCCGCTGAAGAATATTGCCCCCAACGGTCGCCATGTTGCGGATCTGCGCCGATGCGCCGGCGAGCAGGGCGCGGGCGAGCACCGGATAGCGGCGGCGCACGAGCGGGTGCGCGGCAAGCGCGGCGTTGGTGACCGCGGCGTCGATGAACAGCTCGCCGCCATCGCTTTCGCGGACGTCCCCGTCCAAGCGGCTTACATCAACCAACTCGCTTGCCTGTTCGACATTCTGGCGCAGCAGATCGACCAGGTTGGTGCCGCCGCCCAGGCAGCGCGCGCCGTTTACCACCCGCGCCAGCGCATCCGCCCGATCGCCGGCGCGGACATAGCACAGCGGCGTCATGCCGCGGTCTCCGCCAGCATCGCCTCGATCGCCTCGACGATCCCGTTATGCGCGCCGCACCGGCAGAGATTGCCGCTCATCCGCTCGCGAATTTCCTCCCGCGTCACAGCGGCCGGCCCCGCCGCGATGTCCGGGGTAACGTAGCTCGGGTCGCCCCGCCGCAGTTCCTCCGCCATGGCGATCGCCGAGCAGATCTGGCCCGGCGTGCAATAGCCACACTGCAGGCCGTCATGCTCGACAAAGCCCCGCTGCAGCACATGCAGCTCGCCTGCCGCGCCGGCGATTCCCTCGATCGTGCGGACCTCGCGCCCCTCCGCCTGGGCGGCGAGCGTGAGGCAAGACAGGACGCGATTTCCGTCGAGAAGGACCGTGCAGGCACCGCAGGCGCCCTGGTCGCATCCCTTTTTGGTGCCGGTAAGGTGGAGATGCTCGCGCAACAGGTCGAGCAGCGAGACGCGGGCGTCCTCGGGCGCTGGAACCTCTGTATCGTTGACCCGTATCGGCATGGTTCGGCTCCGTCCGCTGGCGCGACGCTGCAGTGGCAGCATCCCCGCAACGATACAACGAACTTCGGATTATTCAACTATCGTCATACACGATCTTCCCGATCATTGCGATGAACGGGTCGCGCTCGTTGGGCGCCAATCGCGACAGCATCAGCAGATCCAGTTGGCGATAGGCATCCACCAAGCCGCGCGCACAGGCCGCGCCGGCCTCGGACAGAGACAGCGCCACCGCACGCCGATCGGCCTCGATGCGCTCGCGCTTGAGGAAGCCGCGTTTCACCAGCCGGTCTGTGGCCGAAGACAGGGTGGTCGTCGGCACGCCCAGGAAGCGCGCGACATCGGTCGGGCCGCAACCCGCATGCTCCGCGACATAGAGCAGGACCGCCTTGTCCAGCTCGGCGAGCGGCCGCTCGGAACGAAGCGCGTCGGCCAGCTTGTAGCGGCGGCCGAAGGTTTCGAACGCGGCGCCCAGTGCGGCAAGCTGGTCTTCGGTAGGTTCACGCATCCGCTCCGCATATCGCGTGCCGGCGGGGCTTGGCCAGTGGCTCAGCCGAGATAGCGCCAGTCCGTTGCCGCCGCCTTCAGCCCGTCCAGCACCGAGCGGACCCGCAAGGGGGTATGGCGCCGCTCCAGGCGCACCGCGTGGATCGGTGTTTCCTGCACGCGCCACGCGCGCAGAAGCTCGACGACGCGTCCGTCGCGCAAGGGACCACGGCCGACCCAGGCCGGCACCCAGGCGAGCCCGAGCCCTTGCCGCATCATCGACCAGATCGCCCCTAGGTCCTCCACCACGATGCGCGGGCGCGGCAGGTGCCGAACCACGACGCCGCTGTCCGGATCGGCGAATTGCCACGCCATCACGCGGCCCGAGCCGGGATCGCGAAAGCCGATCTGGTGGTGCGCGTCGAGGTCCGCCGGCGATTGCGGCGTGCCCATGATCTCCACATAGCGCGGCGTCGCGCACAGCACCCAGGGGAAGCTGCCCAGTGGCGTCGAGACGACATTGGCATAGCCGGCGAGCGCGCCGAACCGGATCGCGATGTCAATGCCCTCGGCGGCGAGATCGAGCGTGCCGTCGTCTATCTTGAGCTCCAGCTCGATGTCCGCGTTCGCGCGAAGAAGAGCGGGCACCTGCCGCGCCAGCCTCGCGCGGAGGAAAGGCGCCGGCGCGCTCAGCCGGATGCGCCCGCCGGACCCGCTCGCCTTCGCGTGATCGAGCAGGGCCTCCAACCTCTCGGCCTCGCGGAGCAGATCGCGCGCGCCTTCGAACAGGCGTTCGCCCTCGGGCGTCAGCGAGATCGCATGGGTGGTGCGATGGAGCAGCCGCACCCCGTTCGCCTTCTCGAAGCGCGAGACGGCCTTGGACAGGGCCGAGGTCGTCGTGCCCGCGCGACGCGCCGCCTCCGCGAACGAGCCGGCATCCACCACCCGCGCGAAATGCAGCAGGTTCAACAGTCGCTGGACATGGGGCGGTGTGGACATGGTGGCAACTCGATCCTGCTCCCAGCATCCCTACACGTGCCCCGTGCGCATCGCGATACTCGCTGCAACGAAACTTGGAGGCACAAGTACATGCACGCAAACGAGCTCGACGACGCAGCCCTGGACGCGGCCGCGCAGGCCATCGGCGAGGGGCCCGTGGCGATGGTGAACCTGGTGAAGTTCCGCGAGGCGCCCGACTATCCCGAGGGTTTCGCGGAAGCAAAGCCGGACTCTCGCAGTGGCTATTATGAAGGATATGTCGGCGGTTTCCGCGCCGCGTGCGAAGCCACTGGCGTGATACCGGAGCTGCTCTATGCAGGCCAGCGGGTCCACAACCTGCTCGCCGGACCGGACGACCACTGGGACGACATCGTCGTCGTCCGCTACGACAGCTTCGCCGACCTCCGGACGATACTCGATAGCGACGTATACGCCCGCCACGCCAAGCCGCATCGCTTCGCCGCGATCGCAGACTGGCGCTTCATCGCGACACGGGCGCGCTGACGGGGCATGTTGCTATAGCGGCAACACCGTCGCGCCTGAGCAACCGCGCATGGAAGATAGCCGCAGGCGGCCATGGGAAGGTAAAATCTTAAAGGGGATACAAAGCGACAGATGATGCCCGTTTAGCCTCCCATGGCTTGTTTCCGCGAAGCTCATCACAAGCAGTATTACTATACAAGCAGGAGTTCTGGATCCTTTCGCAAAGCTCCTGCCGCCGCGCGGCAAGAGAGGCTCAGACGACGGTACGCCCGGTAGGCCGCCAATGGTTCTGCGGTCCCGCGCTGGGGAAATCAAACTCGGCCAGTTGCATTCAGTATCGGGCTTCGTTCCCTGGAAAGTAGGCCACCATAATCTGGCTCAATGTAATTGATCGTTCCTCCAGATGGGCGCTCACCCTAGCCCCGGCGGTTTGCTCCATTTGCCCTTGCGAAACTGCGGTCGCTCTCAAGGAAGGACGCGAGCATCGCTGGTATCAGATCCGTTACCGCCTCCTTCTGCCCATAGGTATCGGCATATAGCGCAGCATAGTCCTGCAGCCGCTGGTGCAGGTCGGGCGTGATGAGGATCGCCAGCTTGACGGGCTTCCGATCCGGCAGCTTGGCGAGTTTCAGGTCAGGCATGTGGGCCTCCTATCCGCGCCAGGGCGCGAGGATCAGGTCCTTGTGGACCACGAGCAGCACATTCGTGCCGGGGCGAACTGTCAGCGTCGGCTGGATGTTGAGATTGCGGGAGGTGATCCGCGGGTTGCGCCGCAACGCTGGGCCGCACTACGCCGCGATGTGCTGGCGATGTTCCCGGACGCCCAGGTCGACGCTGCCTTCGCCGTGCTGCGCGGCTGGCTGGTACGCGCGACCGTCCGGGAGTTCTTCTCGGTGGTGGCGAAAACGGTCGAGCGGCGCGACCAATGGAAGGAACGCACCGATTTCTGGCTGGCGTACCTCGACGCCGGGTTCATCACTGACGCATGGTTCGCGTTCGGCTCGCAGGCGGAGCGGCTTGCGCGCAAGTTCATGGACGACCAGGCAATCGCCTATGCGACGCTCGAAGGCGGTGGTGCCACGACGGCTCAGTCGGCATTAATCTTCTCGATCGGCGACACTCGCATCGCCGAATGGAGCGATAACGGCAGTTGCCGTTTCTGGCGGGCAGCGGACCCGAAGGCGCCAAGTCTTTACCAGCGTCGCTACCAAGGGCCGGCTTTGCGAACCATGGCGGCCGGCGAAGGCTTCCGTGCGATTCCGCACAATCCACCCAATGGCTGGCAGCCGAAGTTCGCGCGGCAGGTCTATCAGAGCGCTGGCGTGCAGCACCCCAGGCATGGAGCAGGATGGTGAGTAGTCCCGACTTGCGGTTCGAAGCGCGGCATGAGGATGGGCGCGAGCGGATCGAGCTGATCCGCGTCGAGGGCGGCCGTTTTCTTGGCAAGGGGACGCGCTCGCTGATCCCCGTCGACGACTGGATAATCCAAGCCCCGACTGCGGCGCGTCCGGCGGTCGCACGGTTGCTGCAGGCGATCGGCGATGGCAACAATGCGCCCGATGGCTCGGCACAGGCCGAAGCCTCGGACAATGCCGTGTGTCTTCACCCTGGCCTGGTTGCCCAGCTGACCGAAGGTGAAGCCACAAGCCTTGGTCTTCCGCCGGTGGCACGTCTCGCCCTCAACCTGCAATCGATCGGGGTCGCCCATCAGGACGATTTCCGCATCGAGACGCGCTGGACACGGCCGAACGGTCTGCCTGCCGGGGTCAAGCAGAGCGGTGCGCGCGCACATTTCGAAGCCAAGGAGTGGCGGATCTCGGCGTCAGCCAGCACTCGCTGTATGCTTGGAAACGACAGCTGGCTAGACAGGTATCCGGCGATGCCGGCAAGGATGCCGAGATCCGCCAGTTGAAGCGCGAACCGGCCCGGGTGAGCGAGGAGCGCGACATCCTAAAAAAAGCCACCGCGTATTTCGCTCGAGCACCAGCGCTTGCAGCACCGCAAGATCGCCGCTTAATATCAACCCCCAGGACGAAGCCCGCTCTCCGCCAATTTACGCTGCGATCTGCGCCAAATGTTCTGACGACGGACAGGATGAATCACATTTCTCGTATCAACGAAGTCCCGCTTCTTGGATTCCAACCTTTTGATACGGAGTGCATGATCCACCTCCGCCCAGCGCCAATGCAAATCGCTATGCCGCTCGTAGATGACTGGCAGCTTCTATGTCTTGGGCCATCAATGCTTCGAAGCCCATCGCCCGATGCACTTCGGATCGACTGATGTAGAGATCCGGCTCCATCGGCAACATTTCGATGGCGCGGTCCATGTCTGCGAGCGCGCGCACATATTCCTGTCGGTCGAAAAGCAAGACGGCGCGGTTCACGCGCGCTTCCGGCCGGTTGGGATCGAGCAGAAGAGCGGCATCGAGATCCTGCAGCTGACGGTCGCTTGCCCCCAAGGATTCCAGCACTTCTGCGCGCATCAGCAGCACGTCAACCTGATTGGGATCGAGCTCAAGGCTTCGATCGAACGCAGCTGAGGCTTGCTCAAACGCCCCCATCCGCGCCATGCAGACGCCGATGTTGTGGAATACCTCCGGATAGGGCGCGCTGTAGCGCACCGCCTCCGAGTAGCGCGCGATCGCCCCCTCTAGCCGGCCGGCGCGGAGCAGCAGATTTCCACTCTCGTTGTGATATTCGGAATAATAGGGGTCCATCTCGATGCTGAGATCGTAAAAGCGCAGCGCCTCCTCGAGATTGCCGAGCATCGCGTGCACCTGCGCCGTGTTGTAGTGCAGAACGGAGCGATGAAGCCGGTGCGCGTCCTCAGACAAGGCGCGGCTGAGCAGTTCGAGTCCCGAGGTGCACAGGTCGATCGCTTCCTGGGGGCGCCCCTGCCGCACACGCAGGAAAGCGAGACCATTGTCGATGAAAACCGAATAGAAAGCGTGATCGGCGGCCCCCAGCACCTCCTGCGCCAATGCGATCGCTTGCCGCGCGGCAAGGAGATGTCGCTCGGCCTGATCAACATCCTTTTGGGCGGCATAGCGCAGGTGCACCATGCCCATGAGGTAGTGCATCTTGGCACGTAGATCCGGGCGGGTCAGCCTGGGCGCGGTTGCGTCTTCCACAAGAGCCCGCGCCGCGTCGAGCCGACCGGTCATCACCAGCCCCTGGAAAAGGTTGCCGACATAGTTCCAGCGCGCTTCCTGGTCGTCGCCGGCCAGCGTGTCGAGATGAGCCATCACCCTGTCGGCGAAGCTGCCCGCTTCGTGGTAGAAGCCAAGATGATTGTAGAGGCACAGCGCCCGAAGCGCGACCCGCGCTGCCGCGGTTTCGTCGCCGCGCCGGAGATGATGGGCGATCAGCGCGGGGTGATGCGCTTCGATCACGTCCATGTCGAGAAGATGCGCCGGTCCGCTGGCGATAACCGCCTCGGCGGCAGACGTATCAACCGGAGGAAGGGTTTGGGCGCTTGTCGTGCCGTGCTCGACACGGATGCCCGCATTTGGACCTCGCCTCGCCAGCTCGACCAGAAATCGCTGCGAAAGATGCTGCGCAGCATCGGGGCACAGCGCCACGACCACCAGTTCGGTTTCGGTCTCGATCTCCCGTCGCCAAGCGATGAGGAAATCGATCAAGCCGTGAACAATGCGATAGGCACGGTCGAGCGGGTAGTTGCGGGTCTTTTCGAGGCCGCTCGCAGTGTCGGTAAGCGATGCATAGGCGAGCGGGATCGCCTGCCGATGGGCACGCAGTACGAAATGAAGTTCATAGGCGTGTCGATCGATGATCGCGTCTGCGCCACGATCGCGCAACTCCTCATAGGCACGCCCGACCAAGTCCTCTACCCCAGCCCAGACACCCCCCCGCGCGAAGCGCATGTCCAGCGTGCAGCGCTGCGTCGATTCAGAAGATTCCGACTTGGTCATCACTGGGTATCCTTCGGTTTCTGATGCCTGAATTTGGGAAGCAGCCACAGCGCGAGCCCTGCCGCCACGAGCAGCATGGAAAGCCCGGCGAAGATTGCCGCGTCTAGGCCGCGCAGTACGGGTGCGTTGGGGTCCTGGATGGTCTGCCAGGCGCGCTCGGCATATCGCGCCAGCGTCGGCAGCACGACGAGGAACAAGGTCGCGAGCGCGAGGATGCGCCCCATGATCCACACGGCCACGAAGCAACGGACCATTCGAAGATAGCGCGCCGGCGTGCCGTCCGCCTCGCCCGACTGACGCCGACCGAAGCGGCCTGCGGTCCAGAGATGGACGTTGCCAGCGATATAGTCTCGCGCGGCCCCGTCGAGATTGGGGTGCCCCGACCAGTTCGACAGGATATAATAGACGTCGGTGCGCAGGAAGAGATTGAACTGCCACGCGACCGTCACCGCGATCTGCAGCACCAGCGCCTGCAGCAGCGCGACCGCGAAGACCGGCGCATCGGCCAGCGAAAGCGCCGTGATCAGGATGGTGACGAGGGACACCACCAGCAGATCGACAAGCATCCCGGCTAGAAGGGGCAGATACCGCCGCGCCCGCGGCAGCGCGAAGATGCCGGACAGGTCCGCCTCGAAGACCAAGTTCCAGAGGCGGGTTCCAATCCCGAGGCGGCTGGCTACACCTTCGCGGGCCGCGGCGAGCATGTGTCCCAGCTCATGCAGGCCCGTCGCGGCGGAGGAAAGGACGAGCAGCAATATCAGCGTCGCCGCCAGATTGTCCTCGATGAAAAAGGCGTCCGCGTGCAGCCGGGCGACGGGAAAGCGGACGGCACAGACCAGTCCCGCCGCCACCACCAGCCCGTACAGCGCTACGGCGCCCCGCGAGAAGAAGCGTTCCGCCGTCGCACGCGAGACCGAAAAGCCCAAGGTCCGCGCGGGCGCGCTCGACGGCCCCGCCGCCGGGGTCTCGTCGCCAGGGCGGGCGAAGCCGATTTCGATCAGCGTGGCGAGGAAGTCGTCGAGATCGATATCCTCGCCGGTGCCCTCACCCGACATCAGGCGGCGGATGTCATCGGGCGTGCGCCCTTCCTGCAGCTGACGGAGCAGCGCCACCCCTTCCGCCGGAAATTGGTAGAAGGCGCCGAGCTGCTGATTGCCAACCAGGAACCCCTCCCCTTCCGGCTGGACCGTCAGCGGAATCAACGCGAAGCGGCTGCTTCCGTCGATGGTGGCGACAGTCATTTCGCCGCGGTCCGAATGGGGGTGTATTGGGCGCTTGCGATACGCCAGCCGCTCGCATTCTGTCGCAGCACATAGGTCGCGCGCATCAACATCGGCGGGCGCTGCGGTGCCGCTTCCGGGGCAGAAAAGGAGAGCCGGACGATGACGACGGCATTCGATCCGTCGACCCGGGCCAGCGGCTCCGTCACGGCCACCTGCGGCGCGGGACGACGGTTGGCCGGATCGTAGAAGCGGAGCACCGCGTCGCGGTGATCGACCTCGCCGACCGGAGAGACCTCGACATAGTCGTCGGCAAGCACCTTGGCCAAGGCCTGCGAGTCGAAGCCCGCCTCCGCCCGCACGGCCGCCTCGATCACCGCGACCAACGGGCTGTCGGCGGCGGGAGAAGCGAATTCCTCGCGCGGCACAACGGGCGCGACCGGCGACAGGGGAGCGCTGAAAAACGCGACGAGTCCGAGGGCTACCTCAAGAAAGCTGTTCGACATGCGCCATTTCCTCCGTGTGGCCGAAGCCAATTCTTCGCGGGTTTTCCTCTGCCGAAACCAGAAAGCCGACGTCCCCCGAGAAATCCTCGGGAGACGTCCAGCAAAAAGGAAGTCAGTAGGGCCAGCAGGTCCAGATCGGATACAGCGCAACCGACGTGGTCTTGAGGTCCTGGACCTTCACGACAGAAATCTTTTTCATAAATTTCTCCATTGTTGGGCGCGTTCCAACATCCCCCCTGGCCCATGCCCATACACCAGGCGATGTCCAGATCTTCGATGAATCCATCTCGATCCGGCAAGAGAAAGTTGCCAACCTTAAAGGTAATAGTAAAGTCAAGTTACTCCCAATATAGGAGCATCACTACCCTCGATATTTAAATTTTTAATGCATGCAAATGTCGACGCCGCCGCCATGGAAACCAGTGACAGCGACGTCTTGAAAGCAATCTGGCGATATTGTTCGCATGGCTCAGCCCGGCCCGCGCCGGCACAGCTGAGACTTTATGGTGAAATCGACCTCATGCCCCGGGAGCCGCGGCGAGCGGACGGCGCGCCGCTCGCCATGCCGGCAGTGCGCCGCCCAGTATCGCCACCACCAGCGCCACTACCACCGATTGAAGGATGTCGGATACGCCAAGGTCGAACCGAAACATTACCTGCGACAGATTGCCGCCGATCGTGCTCGCGCTTCGGCCGTTGAGGAACGCCAGCGAAAGGGAAATCGCGGCAGCACAGCCGATCAGCACAAGCACGATGGCTTCCGCCATGGTGCTGAGGAACACCGGGAGTCCACGATAACCCAGGATACGCAGCGTGCGTATCTCCTCGGAGCGTGCGGAAACCGAGGTGAACATCGTGTTCAGGGCTCCGGCCAGCGCACCAATGGCCATGGCGATGCCGAGCGGCCAGCCGATGAATAGTATCAGCTTGCCCATGTTGCGTGCCTGGACCGCGAAATAGTCCTTCTCCGACCGCGCTGTGAGCTTCGACGCGGATTCCGCTGCCAGATAGCGCTGGAGCGGCAGGAGCGCCCCAGCGTTGGCCAATCGTACCCGCACCGACTGGACCGCTCCGCTCGATCCGAAGAATTGGGCGACGAGCGTGCGATCCGCCCAAACTTCGGATTCCGCCGCCGATCCGCCGGCGTCGAAGATGCCGACGACCTTCCATGCCATGCCCGCGAGCCGGATGCTGCGCCCCAGCTTCAGATCGCGGTAGCGCGCCGCAAGCGAGGCACCGACGACCAGCTCGTTGCTTCCGGGTGCGAACATTCGGCCGGCAGCCAGCCGCGCGAGCGGCCGCACCGCCAAGCCCTGCGTCGCCATGCCGCGGAGCGACAGATTGGCCTCTGTCCCCTGATCGTCCACGGCGCTGATCGTCGCAAAATTCTCCGGCGAGATCAGCGGGCCGCCCGGGCCATGCGCGATGCCGGGCGCGTTTTGCAATTGCGCGAGCCGATTGATGTCGATCGCACTGGCGAATTCGGATGGCGATCCCTCGGCGAGAATGATCGCGGCCTGGTCGGATCCAGCGCCGGCGACGGTCGAGCGGAAACCCGAGGCCATCGCCAGGAACCCGAGCAGGACCAACGTCGCCAGCGCAATCCCGAATATGGCCGCGAGCGACATCCGGGCGCGCGACGGCAGCCCAAGCAAGGCGATCCGGGCCACGGCACCGACCTGACGGACATGGCTGAACATTTCAGACCCTTCCCAATGCGGTTACGATATCGAGGCGGGCAGCCTTGACCACCGGCAACAGGCCGGTCAGCAGGACGAGGCCGCCGGCCAGCAGCGCGGCGATCCCGAGCGTGGTCGGCCCGATCGCCAGCCCCGGCAGCATGTCCTTCGTGGCGCTCGCGACCGCAGTCACGATCAGCAGCGCCAGGCTCATCCCGACGGCAGCCCCCGCGAGCGTGATCAGCGCGACTTCGCCGACGACGATCCGCGCCACCCGCCCACCCGAGAAGCCCAGCGTCTTGAGCACACCGATCTCGCGCGTGCGTTCGCCCACCATGAAGATCAGCGTGTTGCCGACGATGCAGAGGATGACGAGGAATGCCGCTCCCACGACCAGGCGGATGATCAGGACGACATCGCCGATCTGCGACAGGAATGCACGGCCCAGCGCCGCCTCGCTCTGCGTGCGGGTCGCCGCCGCGGAGTTGGCGTAGGATGCGTCGATCGCGCGGGCCATCGCATCGTTGGCGGTCACGTCACGTCCCTGCACCATGATCCAGTTGGCGCGATCCCGGCCGGTCAGCAGTGCATCGTTGAAATAGTCGTAGTGCCCGGCGACGGCGAGTTCGGGGCCGCCAGGCTTCGCGGCGCGGTAGATCCCGGCGACCCTGAAGGACCAGCTTCGCGTCCCGTCGGTACGCAGGTCGTTCAGGCTCTGGAGCGTCACCAGGTCGCCGCGCTTCCAGCCGTTGCGGGTCGCAAGTGCCTGCCCGACCAGCAGGCCGTCGCGCGTCGCGACGAAGCGCGCGCGATCCTCGGCGGAAACGACCGCGCTGTCCTCGGAAAGGGTCAGATAGATCGCCGGGTCGACCATCACCGCCGACAGGACATCCTTCGGCTCGCGCCAATAGGCGATCGCCAGCCGCACGGGCGTTGCCGCCGCGACATTGGGCTGTTGCCGGATATCCGCCAGATAGGCGATCGGTAGCGTCTGCTGCAGTCCGTTGCGGTTAACGATCATCATCCGCTCATGCGCGCCCGGCTGGTCCTCCATGCGGAAAGCGGCGCCGACCGCGCTCAGCACGCCGAAGATCAGGAACGCGATGGCGATGCACGCGACCATCAGCACCAGCCGCACCGGATTGCGCAGCGCGTTGCGCGCGACGAGCGTAGACATCCTCATGCGGCGATCGCTTCGTCGACGAAGCGCCCCTTCTCCAGGTGAAGCGTCAGATCCGCCGCGCGTGCGGCAACCGGGTCGTGGGTGACCATGACGATGGTCTTCCCCAACTCGCTCGACAGCAGGCGCAGGATCTCGAGCACGCGGTCGGCGCTGGGCCGATCCAGGTCGCCGGTCGGTTCGTCGGCGAGAATCAGCTTGGGATCGGCGACGAGCGCGCGCGCGATCGCGACGCGCTGCTGCTGGCCGCCGGAAAGTTCGCGGGGCCGGTGCTTCATCCGGTCCGCCAGCCCGACAACGTCCAGCGCCGTTTCCACCCGCCGGCGCCGTTCGCTCGCGCCCATCGGCTGCAACAGCAGGGGCAACTCGACATTCTGCGCCGCTGTCAGCATCGGCATCAGGTTGTAGAACTGGAAGATGAAGCCCAGCGTCCGTGCCCGCCATCCGGCCAGCGCCGCCTCGCCGTAACGGTCGATCCGCTCACCATCGATCGACAGCATGCCGCCCGAGGGCCGGTCGATGCCCGCCAGCATGTTGAGCAGCGTCGTCTTGCCGGACCCGGACGGCCCCATCAATGCGACGAAGCGACCGCAGGGAATGGACAGCGACAGGTCATCGAAGATGGGCACGACGGTCTCGCCTCGGCTGTAGCGCTTCGACAGGCGGGAAATCTCGATGAGCGGTGTCGGCGCCGATATGGTCTGCATCATGTTCATTGCCTCGATCCTGTGTTGGACGCGGAAGGGAGGAAGGCGGCCTTGGCGGCCATCTGCGGCAGGATGCGCGGATCGCGCCGCACCAGCGCGATGTTGACGCGCACCGTCGCGCGGTTGCGATCGGCGGACGGCACGATCGCGGAAACCCTCGCGTCGAAGGTTTCGCCGGGCAGCGCATCGAAGCTCAGCGTCACGGGCTGGCCGGCGCGGACCTTGCCGATGTAGGCCTCGTTCACGTCGGCCTCGACGTGCAGGCTTGCCATGTCGACGATGGTGACGATGCCGGTGCGGGTAAACCCGCCGCCGGCCGAGATAGGAGAGACCAGCTCGCCAACTTCGGCGTTCTTGTCGATCACCACGCCGGAAAACGGTGCCCGGATCGCGAAACGGCCCAGCGTCACCTCGGCCGCACGCACCGACGCGCTCGCCCCGGCCAGTGCGGCCTCGGCAGCGGCGACACGCGCACCCAGCATACCGCTTTCCGCCGCGCTGGCGTCCAGGGACGCCCGGGTGGTGAAACCGCGCGCGCTCAGCGCCTGCTGCCGGGCGAGCGTGGCCGCCGCCTGGGTGCGCTGGAAGTGGATGCCGGCGAGTTGCTGCTGCGCTTCGGCCTGCGCCGCCCGGGCACGACCAAGCGCGGCGCGCGCGTCGGCGTCGTCGACATGCGCGATCACCTGCCCGGCGCGGACGCGATCGCCCTCGCGCACCAGGATCTCCCGGATCTGCCCGGTCACCTGGGAGCCAATCGTGCCGCTGCGCTGGGGCACGACGAACCCGGCGGCGACCAGCGCGGCTGCCGGTGCGGCGACGGGCGCCGCCTGCGCCGCCGGCGCAACGGACGGAGGCGCGACCGCCTTCTTTCGCGTCGCCACGCCCAGCGCGGCAGCGGCCGCGACGAGGCCGATGCCCGCGGCAAGGGACATCCGCCCCCGCTGCGCGCGCGGGCGTGCCGGTTCGACGGCGGGCGCCCCCATCGCCGGCACCGCATCGAGCCGCAATTCGCGCAGCCGATCGACGACGGACGCGGTCACTTGCCCTGTCCCTTGCGCGCATAATGCGCGGAGACGCCGGCCCAACAGAGCCCGCCGATCACCGCGGGCACCAGATACAGCAGCGCCGGGCCGATCCCGACATGCCCGGCGAAGCTGCCCGTCACATCGTCGAAATAGTCGAGCGGCGCCACCATCAGCACCGCCAGCGCCGCCAGAACGCTCGCGCTCGGTCCCCGCACGATCCGCCCCCCGGGCAGGCGCGGCAAGGCGAACAGCCCGAGCAGGAACAGCGCCCCGAACGCGATCTTCGCATAAGGAGGGATCATGTCCGCGACATGGAAGATCGCCGCGGCGGCGGTGCGGAGGTCGCCCTCCCCGTCCAGCTGGCTCCAACGCAGCGCTGCCCCGGAATAGGTGAAGGCGGACCATCCCGCGACCCAGCCGATCAGCGTGGATTTATGCTGCGCCAGCACGGCCAGGGGACGGGACGCGCGGCGGGACAACAGCGTTGGGGTCATGCGATCTTCTCCTGTGCGAACTGGCGATGAGCGAAGCGGCGGTAGAGGCCCATGCCCAACAGCAGAGTATCGGGCGCGCCGCACTCGACGATCCGCCCGGCATCGAGCGAAACGATCTGGTCCATCGTCTCCAAGCCGGTCATGCGGTGGGTGACGAGGATGCAGGTGCGTCCGCGCATCAGCATGTCGAGCCCCTGCAAAACGAGATGCGCGTTTTCCTCGTCGAGGCTCGATGTCGCCTCGTCCAGAAGCAGGATCTCGGGGTCGCGCAGGAACATGCGCGCGATGGCGATGCGCTGGCGTTCGCCGCCGGAAAGCAGCACCCCACGTTCGCCGACGGGCGTATCCAGCCCCTCGGGGAGTGCGGCGACAAACGTGGCGGAACAGGATTGCGCCAGCGCCTCGGCGACCTGCTGCTCGCCGACGGGCCGATCGATTCCGTACAGCAGATTGTCGCGGATGCTCCCTGAAACCATCGGCGTCGACTGGGCGACATAGCCGATCCGCGCACGCCACTGGGCAAGCGGCAACGCCGCGATGTCCTGCACGCCGTAGCGAATGGTGCCGCGATCCGGCGCGTAGAAGCGCTCGATCAGGCCGAGCAGCGTCGACTTGCCAGAACCGCTCGGGCCGATCAGCGCCGTCCGCGTGCCCGGCGCAAAGGTCAGTCGGTCGATCGCGATCGTCGCACCGTCGCTGTCCCCGCCGTCGGCATAGGCGAAGCGAACGCCCTCGAACGCCAATATCTGCGGCAGCGCCGGCACGGCCGCGGCCGCGGCCGCGCGATCGGCCGCATCGGTTTCCGGCGGAAGGTCGAGCACTTCGATCAACCGCGCCGATGCGCCCCGCGCGGCGGACAGGCGCGAGACGAACGCCGTCAGCTGCGCCAGTGGCCCGACGACCGTGAAGATGTAGAGCAGGAAAGCCGTGAGCGTACCCGACGACAGCGTGCCTGCCGCCACCCGCATGCCGCCATAGGCAAGGATCGTCACCATCGCGAGCGTGACCGACAAGGTTACGATCGGGCTGAGCGCCGCCTCGATCCGGGCCGAACGGCACCCCAGCGCGAACAGCGACGCGACGCTGGCAGCGACCCCGCGCTGCTCGCGCGCTTCCGCGCCGAAAGTCTTCACCATCCGCACTTCGGCGAAGATCTGGGATAACCGGCCGCTCAGCCTCGCCGTCTCGTCCTGGGTGCGCGTTGCAATCCTGGCCGTGGTCAGAACCACCGGGAGCATGGCGAGAAACGCCAGCGCCACCGAGCCGAACAGGATGCCGGCCAGCCCCGCATCGGTCGCGAACAGGACGATCGCCGCGCCGACCAGCAACAATGCCGCCGAAGCCGCGGCCAGGCCCTCGCGCGAGATGACCTGCGCGACGGCCTTGGTGTCGTTCACCACCCAGCTGGTCACCGCGCCGCTCGACGATGTGTCGAAATAGGCGATCGGCGCGCGGACCAGCCGCTCGACGGTCGCTTCCTTCAACGCCGCGTCGAGCGCGAGACCCGCGCGCGCGGTGAGAAAGCGCGCGATCGCCGACGCCGTTGCCGACGCGAGCAGGACTAGCGCCAGCATCAAGGCGGGCCCATGCCAGGACGCGTCGGCGGCGCCCGCGCGATCGACGATCGAGCGCGTCAACAACGGAAAGCCGAGGGTACCGGCGACTTCGAGCAGGGTCAGCACGCCCGCCGCCGCCAGCGCAAGCCGGTCGAGGCGTACATGGCGCAGCACTGCCCGCAGGCCGGCGGCAGAAGCAGGCGCGGTCGCGATCACGCGCGTAGGCCTTCCAGGCGAGCGATCTTGTGCTTCGACCAGCCAGCAACGAGCGCACTGTCGCTGCGGGTGCCGCGCTCGAACACCGCGATCGTCGATTCCAGGTTGGGCTGGGTACCCGCCATCGCCTTGAGCGCGGAGAAGCGCACGCGCTCCGACAGGTGCGAGCGCGCGGTTTCGTGGAGATAATCCGCCGCGTCGCCATCGCCCAGCTGCGCGATCATCGGCATCAGGCAGGCCATCGACATGCGGTTGATCATCGTGCCGACCAGGTTGCGTTCGACATCGAAGCTGTACTGGTCAAGCACGCCGCCACGCACCGTCAGCTCCATGATGTTGAGGCTGATCGACATGCTTTCCGGCGGCAGCTGGTCATGGATGTCGACACAGGCGCGGTACAGCATCACCTTGCCTTCGTGCAGCGCGCTCTTCTCGACGAACTTCAGCGCCACCGGTTCGCCGGGATAGCCGGCGGTCTGCTCGTAATCATAGGTGTAGTAGTTGCTGCTGTAGCCCGGCCCGAAATAGCCCGAGGTCAGGAAGTTGAACGAGTGATCATGCGGGTGATGGTAGAAAAACTGTTCCGGCCCGCTCGCCCTGAGGATGTGATCCTGCGTCGCCGGCCAGAAGTTGGCACGCAGGAAGAAGGTCTGGAAGCGCCGGGTGGGCGCATAGAGCATGATGACCTGCGGACCGTAATTGTTGGTACCATTGCCGATCGAGGTGCGCTTCTTCAGTTCCTCGAGCGCCAGGTCGGACAGGAAGGTGCGGTTGTTGTTGAGCCGCTTGAGCATCGGCGCGACCGAAACCATCGCGTCATGATCGGCCGTGTCGATATCGGCGTCGTGCAGATACTCGACCAGTTCGTCGAGTTCGATTGCATCGGCCTGTGGGGCGTCGATTACCAGAGGCATGATGGGTCTCCGTGTCGGGAAAGCACGCTCACTCCGCCGCCAGGGCGGGCGCGACGTCGCTCAGATGGTGGATGGTCTTCTGCGCCGCGCGGCGCACCGCCGGATGCGGATCCTCGGCGCACATCCGCTCGAGGAGCGGCCAGGCGCGCTCCAGGTTGAGGCCCAGATATTCGCGCATCGCGTGCCAGCGCACATAATGCGAGGGGTGCGCGACGAGACGCTCCATCTGCTCCCCGGCGTCCTGCCGGCCAAACAGGCGCATCGCCGTCGCCAGCATCTGCAACCGGGTCGGCTCCTGCGCCGAGGATGCCGCGCCGACCAGGCTCCGGGAATCGACATCGAATTCCAGCGCCATCGGCAGTCCATGGCGATACATCTGCACCTGCAGGACCAGCGCATGGGCGCCGACCTTCGACGTGTATTCGAACGCTTCATCGGCGCCGAAATGGAAGGTATCGCCCGGCTCGCACACAAGCGAAGGGCCCTCGCGATACGTCTTTCCGCTCGTCGCCAGATCGTCTTCGTCGGCGAACGGATCCATCTTCCAGGTCTGCAGCGTGAAGTCGCGGGCGCGATAGATCTTGAGGAAGGTGTGCTGCCCGCCAAAGGTCAGCGTCCGCCGATCGCCGGGCGTGCGCCGCTTCGCCATGTCGATTTCGAACCCGTCGAGGCCCAGCAGCATCGCGCTGAACTGATCGGTCGACACCAGCACCATGCCGCCGAAGAACTCGCCGCTGATCGGCTGGAACGACGATCCGTAGAACGGATTGCGGGCGGCACACGCCCGCTCCTCGGCCACGATCTTGCGAATGCGATCTTCGGTGAAGAATTCGCTGCAAAGCGCGAACACTTCCTCCGGCGTCATGTCACGCTTGTCCTGCAGAGACCGTTTGAGATCCCCGAAGCCGAGCGCGCGATTGTAATAGAGGACGCTGCGCTCGTTGTCGTCGAGCAGCGTCTGGCGAAAATCGGGGTGCCGCACGACCGACAGCACATCCTGAAGGTTCTTCATGACCGCCGCTCCGCGTTCAAAAGGGGCCGGGCATCAAAATGGCGATGATGATGCTCACATCCGGATCGATGACCGTCGGCCGCATCCGCGGACCGCCCGGTCCGGCGACGTCGAGATCAAGAGCAGGCAAGGTTTCAACCGAGGTGTTCATGGCGTGATACTCCCCTGTCGGTGAC
>NZ_QQWY01000036.1:0-47516 GCF_003950455.1 Sphingomonas sp. ABOLE | reverse complement strand
CTCCGCCACCAGTACCCGGCCCCCGCCGATCGCCATCACCTCCAGCCCGATCGCCAGCGGGGGCCGGGTACTGGTGGCGGAGCTCGCATAGACGATCCGCAGCGGCGCGATCCGCCAGTCGAACGCCTCCCACGCGCCCTGCCACCAGACGAACCACGCCGCGTCGCCCTGCGCCGACAGCCAGGCGAGGTCGCTTGCCGACGCATTGCGCACCGTCACCCGATTGCTGCTGGCGTCGCCCTTGTGGACGCGCAGGAAGTCGCCCTCGCGCACCGCGCTCGCCGGCAGGGTGATCGCGAAGGCGCCATCGCTCGCATCGGCGCGGATCGAGCTGCCGCAATCGTCGGTCGACGCCGTATAGGCGGCGGTCTTCTCGATCTTGGGCAGCCGCGCGGCGCCGTCATAGAGTTCGTCGAAATTGGCGTTCGCCTTGATCCAGGCGGCACGCTCGGTATCGCCGGTGCCGTCATTGGCGACGGCCCCGACATTGATGCTCTGCTTGGCCATGCTCAGCTCCTGTCGGTGCTGCGCAGCGTGGAATCCACGGTGCTGGTGGTGCGGTCGACCCGCGTCGAGAGCCCAGCCCCAGCCGGCGGCGGCGCACGCCGGCGCGCCGCCGCCGGGAGGGACAGCGAAAGCCCGTCCATCAGTAGAGCGCCAGCAGGTCGGCGGCGGTGGTGCCGGTCGCCCGCACATAGCGCGCGCGGAACGGCAGAATCGTGCCGTTCGCCACGTTCTTCCACACCGTGTCGACGCTGCCGTTGACCCCGCGCATCGTCACCGTGCCGCCGGTGCCGACATAAAGCGCCTTGGGGATGTCGGTCAGCGCCGTGGTGTCGCTCGGCACCACCGGGATCGCAGAGGTCGCCGGGGCCGCGACATGGTCGGCCCGGTTTGCGAAACTGTCTGCCATTGGTTCCTCCTCCGGCTCAGTTCGCGGCGAACTTGAGGAGCTTGATCGCCTCCGAATTGCTCACCATGCCGCCCAGCCGCTTGGTCGCGTAGAAATGGACGAAGGGCTTGTTCGAATAGGGATCGCGCAGCAGCTGGGTGTCGCCGCGCTCGGCGATCAGATAGCCCGCCTGGAAATTGCCGAAGGCGACCGAGAAGGCGTTGGCGGCGATGTCCGGCATGTCCTCGGCCTCGACCACCGGATACCCCAGCAGCGTCGCCGGCTGGCCCGCGGCGATGCCGGGCTGCCAGAGCATCTGGCCGTCGCTGGTCTTGAACTTGCGGATCCGCGCGAGCGTCGCCGAATTCATCACCCAGCTCGCCCCCTGGCGATAGGGCGCGCGCAGCGCCTGGACCAGGTCGATCAGCTTCTCTTCCGGGTTCGCCGCGAAGGCACCCGCCGCGCCGGTAGCCAGATATTGCAGCGTGCCGAAGGCGCGGGTCGCATCCGCCGCCGTCGAGGTCGGCACCGCGAGGAAGCCCTTGGGCTGGTTGGTGCCGCTGCCGCTGACGAACGCCGTGCCCTCGGCCTGGGCGAATTCGCGGGCGATCTCGCCGGCCAGCCAGCTTTCCACGTCGAACATCGCGTCGTCGAGCATCGCCTGACTCGCCGCCGGGTTGGCGTAGAGCTCGCCGAAGGGCGGCGCGACTTCGTTGAACACCGGCGTCGCGGTGACCGGGCGCGCCGCGGTCTCGGACGCCCAGCCGCTGTCGAAGCCGCCGCTCGCGACCAGCTTGCGATAGCCGCTCGACCCCACCTTCACGACATTGGCGATGCTGCGGATCGGCGAGATCGCCTGCAGCGTCACGTCGATCTGCGCGTCGATCTCGCGCGGCACGGCATAGCCGCCCTCGGCGCCGCTCGCACCCGACAGCGCCTTGGTCTCCACGCCGCCGCGCAGATAGCCGTCGAACGCCGCGCTCGACACCGGCCGGCCGCCCGCCAGCATCGGCCGCACCGGCGGCAGCGTCACCTGTTCGAAGCTCGATTCGATCGCATCCATGGTCTTCTCCCACCTCAGAAAATCGGAAAACTCAGCCGACCGCATGCACCCGCGCGAGCGGCTGCATCGGTTCGGCCACCAGGCTCACTTCGATCAGCCGAACCGCGGTCAGCTCGCGCACCCGGCCGCGCCGCGCGGCGCCCACGCGGTAGCCGAAGGACAGCCCCGCCACCGCGCCCTCGGCGACCAGCGCCGCGAGCCGCGGATCCTCGACCCGGCCGATCACCCGCAGCCCGCGCGCATCCTCGCCGATCGCCTCGATCGTGCCGACCGGCGCACCGCGATGCTGCCAGAGCAAGGGCACCGGCCCCACCGGCCCGAACGCCCCCCGCCGCACCACATCGCCGCCGCGATCCTCGCGATCGAACACCGCCGCATAGCCGGCGAAGCGCACGCTCATTTCAGCCAGCCGGGAAAGCCCAGCCGCAGCGCCAGCAGCACCAGCACCAGCGCCGCCATCGTCCGCCCCAGCCACTGCATCACCGCCTTGATCATCGACTTCTTGGCATCGCGCCACGCGCTCAGCAGCTCGCGCAGTTCGGCCATGTCCTTGGCCGCACCCGCATCCTCCAGCCCCAGCCGGGCCAGCGCGCGGTTCGCGCCCACGGTGCCTGCCTCTTCGGCAATGGCGCGGAGCGTGGTCAGCTCGGCGCCTTCCTCTTCGGCCTGCGCGATCAGCTGGCCGAGCATCGTTCCATCGGTCATGGCAACCCCACCATCTTGCGTTTCTCTTCGCTCGTCAGGAAATCGGCGCCCGCGACCTGCCGCCAGAGCAGCTCGCGCTCCTCGGCCAGCGCCGTCACCCGATCGAGATCGACCGCGAGCGCGGCGCCCGGAAACCAGGCGCCCAGCCCCTGCGCCAGCCCGCCGAGCAGATGCTCGGCCATCGGCAGGATCGCGAGCCGCCACAGCGCGCGATTGGCCTCGCGGTAATTGGCGTAGGCGGCATCGCCGGGCAGCCCGAGCAGCATCGGCGGCACCCCGAAGGCCAGCGCGATCTCGCGCGCCGCCGCCGCCTTCAGCCCGACGAAATCCATGTCGGCGGGGGTCAGGCTCATCGCCTGCCATTTGAGCCCGCCTTCGAGCAGCATCGGCCGCCCGGCATTGGCGGCGCCGGCGAACCCGGCCTCCATCTCGTCCTTGAGCCGGGCGAACTGGTCGGGCGCCAGCGCCGAGCCGTCGCCCGGATCATAGACCAGCGCCCCGCTCGGCCGCGCGGCATTGTCGAGCAGCGCCTTGTTCCACCGCGTCGCCGCATTGTGGATCGCGATCCCACCTGCCGCTGCATCCAGGCAGCCCAGGCCATAATGGTCGTCGGCGGGATGAAAGGCGCGGAGGTGGACGATCTGCGGCCGCCCGCCATCGTCCGCCGCCAGCCGGGTGACATGCTCGCCGACCCGATACCGATAGCCGACCGGCCAGCCCGCCGCATCGGGCTCCACCGTCACCCGCTCTGGGCGCAGCGCATAGAGCGCCTGGAGCTGCCCGGCCGCGTCGGTGAGCAGCTGGACATAGGCATTGCCGTGGAGCAGCAGCTGCGCCGCCAGCGTCTCGAGCAGCCGCTGCCCGCCCGAGGGGGCGGCGACCAGCGCCACCAGCGCCGGATCGGTGCCGGTCAGCGGTGCGCCGCCGACGCCCTCCGCCACCAGCCGCACCGCGCGCTGCGCCACCGGGTTCTGGCAATAGCCTTCGCGCAGCTGTACCTCGTAGCTGCGCGGCCAGTCGCCGAAGCTGCCCCAGCCGCCCCGCGCCAGCGCCGGCCGCTGCCCCTCGCGCGCGGCCTTGCGCCCGAACCACTTCATCGCGCCAGCTCCGCGACGCTGAGCTTGCCATCCTGGTCCAGGTCGCGTGCCCAATAGGCAGCGGTGAGGCTGGCGCGCATCCCGTCCCAGAACCCGCCGGTCAGCTTGTCGGGGGGAAATACCTTCGCGATCAGCGCCTGCACCTCGGCGGCATCGAGCATGCCGTCGCCGTCACGGTCGTTCACCGCGACGGTAACGCCGGCGCCCACCGCGATGCCGGTCTGCGCATTGAGCGCGCACGCGCCCGTCAGCAGGGCGAGCAGCCCTGCAGCCATGCAGTTTCGCATTGCGTTTCTCCTGTGTCTAAATCCTCCCCGGAGCGGGGAGGGGGACCATTCGCGCCAGCGAATGGTGGAGGGGCCGCCGCGGCACGCGGCGGTATCGGGCGGCTTGGGCACACCGCGCCTTACGGCGCGGCCCCTCCACCACGCGGCTGCGCCGCGCGGTCCCCCTCCCCGTACCGGGGAGGATCTGGGGCCTCACACCACCCGCACCGCCGCTTTGCCGCGCCGGCCGAGCATCAGCTCGGTCACCGCCCAGACCAGCGCATCGGCGCGGTCGGGCGAGCGCCCCGGCCCTTCATAGCCGCCGCACGCCTGCAGCCCGGCCAGTTCCGCCTCCAGTTCGGCGAACACGCTCGCGTGCCACACCAGCCCGCGCTCGTAGAGCAGCGCCACCGGCTCGGCGCGCACCACCTTGCCGCGGCTGGCATGGACCAGCCGGAGCGGCAGCGCGCTGTCCGCGGCCTTGAGCACGCTTCCCACCATCGCGCCGCCCTGGTTCTTCTCCGCCACCACGCACTCGGCCTCGAACCGCGCCGCGCAGTCCGCCACCGCCGCCGCCCAGCCTTCGGGGCCGAGCCCTGCGACGCTGGCATCGGCGAGCACATAGCCGTGCTTGTCCTCGCCCAGCCCGATCGCGACGATCCCGCAGGCATCGCCCTCGGTCCCGGCCGGCGGATCGACCCCGACCACCACCCGCACCAAGGGCACGTCGACCGCGCGGCGCTGGCGCTCGATCAGCGCACGCGGCCACAATGCGCCGGCGACATCGTCGATCATCTCGCCGTCCAGCTCCTGCCGCCCGAGCCGCGTGCCGGCATATTCGGCGAACATCGCCTCCACGAAGCTGCGCGGCAGATGGATATTGTCCCGCGTCCGCCCCCTTGTCTCGTGCAGCGCCGGGCGCGGGATCGCCATCACCCGCCGCATCAGCTTCACCGGCCGCGGCGTGGTCGTGACCACCACCCGCGGCTGCTCGCCGCGGCGCATCCCCAGCATCAGATTGTCCCAGGTCGCGTCGGCCGTGCTCGCCGACCATTTGGCCAGCTCGTCCGCCCAGGCGAAGTCATGCTCGGGGCCGCGCAGTTTCTCCGGCGCCTCGGCCGAATAGACCAGTGCGCGGGCGCCCGATCCGAACACCAGCTCGCCCGCAGTCGAACGCCAGTCGAGCGTTTCCCCCTCGAGCCCCAGCGCGAGCAGGCCGGCGGGGCCCTCCACCATCACCCGTCGCGCATCCTCGATCGTCGCGCCGACCAGCGCGATCCGGGCACCGGGCACGTCGCGCGCCATCTGGCTCACCCATTCGGCGCCCGCCCGCGTCTTGCCGAAGCCGCGCCCGGCGCGGATCAGCCACACCCGCCAGTCGCCGTCGGGCCAGAACTGGCCCTCATGCGCCCAGCGCTCCCACCATTCGTTGAACACGCGGATCTCGGCGTCGGACATGCGCTCCAGCATCCGATCGCGCTCCTTGCGCGGCAGCAGCGCCAGCCGCTCGAGCGGATCCCTCACCGGCCCTGCTCTGCCTTGAGCCGCTTCTCCAGCGCATCCAGCCGCCTGGCGAGTGCCGCCTGCGCCTCCTCGCGACTCATGCGGTGGATCTCGCCGCCCGGCCGCTTGCGCCGACCCTCCACGGTCGGGCGATGGGCGCGCAAAAGGGACAGCGCCAGGTCCGGATCGAGCGGATCCTCCGGCGCGTCGCCCCCGCCGAATTCGATCTCGTTCACGCCCGCGCCGGCGCGGCGCAACAGGCGTTCCTCCAGCCGGTCATAGCCCATCAGCAGCGCCTGGCGCCAAAGCTCGGCGAACTCCGGATCGCGCCTGCGAAGATAATATGCGCCCGACCGCGACATGCCCGCCTCCGCGCAGGCGATGTTGACGTTGCAGGTCACCGCCAGCGTATCGAGAAAGATCTGCCGCTTCTTGCTCGTCCAGCCGGACGCCTTCACGTGGTGCATCTGCCGCCGCCGCTGGTTGCCTGCCGAAATCGTCAGTCCCATCCGCGCTCTCCCGAACATGCAAACGGGCCGCAGCACCAAGGTGCCCGGCCCGCTCACCAGAGCCGCCCTCGGCGACTCGCAATTCTTCAGCGTTCCTGTTTTGTGCCACAGGAGCGTGACGATGTCAAGAGAATTTATCCTATTTGGTTCTTTGAAGTCCTATTGACTGCGGGACTATTGCCGCGATGAAACCATAGAAGAAGCTTTGAACTGCTTCATTTACATGAGGATATTCAAACGTTAACCATGTTGCCTGGCAGCCATGATCCGCTACGGTCGCGTTCTCGAACGTCAAAATAGGTGGGAACCATGATACGAACTGCGCTGATTGCTGCCGCGCTGCTGCTCGGCACGAGTGCCGAAGCGACGCCGTACAAGATTACGATGAACGCGTATTACGACACCCTCTACACGCCGGGGACGCCGAAAAGCGGCACCATGTCCTTCCAGGCGATTATCAACGATCCGCAGGTCGTCACCACCACCTCTGCCGGGGAAGGGGGTCTCGATATCGTCTCCTCCACAACGCGCTTCGCCGCGATGTTCGACACGAAAGTCGATGGGGTCACCGCTGCGAAGTCCTTCATGGACCTGACCTTGGGCTGGGCCACGATCCCCAACCTCGACTTCGGATATCCCAGCTTGGAGAAGGTCCTTCAGGTCGGCTTCAACACCCTGTCGCTGCCATCGACGGTGCAGATCGCCAAGCCCGCGATCACCGACCTCTGCAACACCGGGTATCAACCCTATGGCGCTTGCACGCTCGGGCCGATCACATCGACGACGCGGACGGACCTCGCGGGGGCGCTGTTCCTCGATACCTACGCGCCGCTGGATAGCAGCAAGAAGAACATCCTCGATTTCTCGCTCGGCAACGACGGAAGCTATCTCGGCTATAACGAAGCCGAGGTGAATTGGCAGGCGACGCCGCCGGCGGGCTATACGGGCGACGATCCCTGGCCCGAGCACAGGATCGTGTATCAGTTCACCCTGTCCAACTTCACCATCTCCCCGGTGC
Organism: Sphingomonas sp. ABOLE; assembly: GCF_003950455.1. Classification (NCBI taxonomy): domain Bacteria; kingdom Pseudomonadati; phylum Pseudomonadota; class Alphaproteobacteria; order Sphingomonadales; family Sphingomonadaceae; genus Sphingomonas; species Sphingomonas sp. ABOLE. The sequence goes on along the minus strand of NZ_QQWY01000036.1, from coordinate 40,463 downwards.
CCGAACCGGCGAGCTGGGCGATCCTGATCACCGGCTTCGGCATGGTCGGCGCGACGATGCGCCGCAAGAAGCGGGCGCTCGCGCACGCCTGAACGGGTCGGGCTGGGCGCCTCTCCGCGCTCAGCCCGCCAATCCGGCGACCATCGCCACCCACGCCGCGCGCTCCGCGCCGCGGTCGTGCAACGTCTCCACCGCGCTGAGGGTGCCGGCGGCGAAATCCACCTCCACCGCCCGTTCCGCTTCGAACGTCGCGTTGCCGCTCAGCATCACCCGCGTGTCCGGCTCGGCCTGGCCGCGGACCATGCCGCCGCGGTTGAACACTTCGATCGGGGTACCGAAGGGGACGCGGCCGGTGAGCGCGGCGCTCAGCACCGAAGCCGCCATCGCGCTGCCGCAGCTGTCGGTCAGCCCGACGCCGCGCTCGAAGGTGCGGACGAACAGGCGGGTCGGCCCGCGGACCTCGACGAAGGACACATTGGCGCGCGCGGGCAATAGCGGCGGGCGGCTTTCGCACCATTCCCCAAGTTCCACCAGTTCGGCCTCGTCGACCTGGTCGACAAAGGTCACCAGATGCGGGTTGGGCATCGCCACCGCGGTGAAGGCGCGGGGGTTGGGCAGGCCGTCGATCGGCGCGTCGCGCACCTGCTCGGGCGCCCCGACCAGCCCGACATCGGCGGCGCGGGTCGAGTTCGGCCCCACGAGCGTGCGGATCGTCGCGACGCCGGGGGCGATCTCGGGATCGCGCGAAACGCTGGCCGAGCTGGTCTTGAGCTTTACCTGCGCGGCGTCCAGCCCCAGCAGGTCGAAGCCCAGCCGCGCGGTGCAGCGCAGGCCGTTGAGGCAGGTCTCGGCCTCGGAGCCGTCCGAATTCCACATCCGCATGCCGAAGGCGTGGGCGTCGTCGCCCGGCACCAGCGCGAGCAGGCCGTCGCCGCCCACCGGCCCGGCGCGATCGGCGAGCAGGCGGGCGAGCGTCGCCCAGTCGGCTTCGGACAGCGTCAACGCGCGCGCGTCGATCAGCGGGAAGTCGTTGCCCGAACCGTGGCACTTGGTGAATTCGATACGCATGCCGCCCATTTAGGCGGCGGCGGTCGCCTTGGCTACTGCGCCGCCCATCGCCGCCACCTGCGCCTTGTCGCGCGCGAGGATCGCGGCAAAGCTCGGCCGGGCGTGGATCGCCTCGACATAGGCGGCGGTGCGCGGGTAGCGGGCAGCGTCGACGCACACGCCGATGCAGCCCAGCGTGGCGAGCGGGCTGGCGATGGCGATATCGGCCAGGGTCAGCCGGTCTTCGACCAGGAAGCCGCTGTCGGGGATGGTCTTCTCCAGATAGGCGAAGATCGGCGGCAGCTGCTCGTTCTCGGCCTGGTCGGCGGCTTCATGGTCGCAGGGCAGCTGCATCACCCGCGGCTTGACGAAGCGGTTCCCGAAGATCGCCGAACCCGCCGCCATCATGATCGTGTCGGCCAGTTCGTCGAACCAGATCGTCCGGGCGCGGGTTTCGGGCGCGAGCGGGATCAGGTTGGGCTCGGGGTATTTGGCCTCGAGATAGGTCACGATCGCGGACGAATCGGCGATGGTGAAGTCGCCGTCGCGGAAGCCCGGCATCTTGCCGAACGGGCTGATCGCGCGAAATTCGGGATCGGGGCTGCCGGGCCCTGCGAATTTCAGCTGCAGTTCCAAGCCCTTCTCCGCCCCGAACACCATGCATTTGCGGACATAGGGGGACAATGTCGAACCATAGACGATCATCGGCGTTCCTCTCCTTGATGGCGGGTAGCATAGCCGATTTTGCGCCGTGTTGCGTGGCCTGTGCGCGACATCGCCGCGCGAACGTGCGAAGCCGGGCGTGATGACCGCCTATGCCTTCCTGCTGCTCGCCGTCGCCGCCGCGACCGCCTTCGCCGTGCTGAAGCGCCGCATCGACCGGCTGGAGCGCGACCTGCAGGCACTGGAGGTGCGGATCGCGCGGCTCGACGGCCGCGCGCAGGCACCGGCGCCGCGGCCGGTGGCGAGCGTTCGAACCACGATCGAGTCCGAGGCAGCAAGGGCCCGCGCGGTGGAGGCCGAAACTTCCATGGTACGCGAGGACGCGCCGACAGCGGCACCACCCGCACCGCCAAGCCCCGCCTTCACCCTGCCCCGCCTCAGCTTCGAGACGCTGGTCGGCGGCCGCCTGCCGATCTGGATCGGCGGCATCGCGCTGGTGCTCGCCGGCTTTTTCCTGGTGCGCTACTCGATCGAGCAGGGCCTGCTCGGTCCCGCCGCGCGCACGTTCATTGCCGCGCTGTTCGGCCTCGCGCTGGTCGCGGCGAGCGAAGCGGTGCGTCGCCTGCCCGCCACCCGCGACGATGCCCGGCTGGGGCAGGTGTTCGCCGGCGCGGGGATCGCGAGCCTGTACGGCACGCTCTACATGGCCGCCGCGCTCTACCATCTGATCGCGCCGCTCACCGCCTTCGGCGCGGTCGTGCTGGTGACGCTGGGGGCGATGGGGCTGTCGCTGCGCCACGGCCCGCCCACCGCGATCATGGCGCTGGCGGGCGGCTTTCTCGCGCCGCTGGTCGCCGGGTTCGACGCGGCGGGGATCGCGCCGCTGCTCGTTTATCTCGGCCTGTTCGGCGCCGCATTGTTCGGGCTGGCGGTGCATCGCCGCTGGGGCTGGCTGGCGCTGGCCGCGAGCGTCGCGGGGCTGGCCTGGACCCAGTTCCTGATCGCGGTGCTCGACGGGCGCGGCAACCTCGCCGCGATCGGCCTCTACACCATGCTGCTCGCGGGCGGCGCGAGTGCCGCGCTGCCCGCCGCAGGGCTGCGCAACCGCTGGCTCCGCCTCGCGCCGCTGCTGGTCGGCCTGCTGCAGCTGGTGGCGATCGCGCCGGGACTCGACTTCGGGCCGCTCGCCTGGAGCTTCTACCTCGTCCTTGCCGCCGCCACGCTGATGCTTGCCTGGCGGGACGCCGTCTATCTGCCCGGCGCGCTCGCTGCGGTGGCGCTGCTGCTCGCGCTGGAGGGCCTGGGACTCACCGCCGTGAACCGCGGCGCCACGCCCGTCGGCGCGCTCGTCGCCGCGCTGCTGTTCACCGGTGCCGGCCAGGCGCTGGCGGGACGCGGACGGCAATGGATCGCGCTCGCGCTGCTCGGCGCGGGCGGACCGGTGCTGGTGGCGCACCTGCTGGCGCCGACGCTACTGCCCCCGCTCGGCTGGGGCCTGCTCGAACTCGGCGCCACGCTCGCCTGCGCGCGGCTCGCCTGGATGCTGCGCAGCGACGCCGACGATCCCGCGCTCACCGCCGCGACGCTGGCGAGCGCGCTGCTGCTGACCGTGGCGCTGGCCCAGCCGCTGCCGCATGGCTGGCTGTCGCTGCCGCTCGCGCTGGTACTGGGCGGGCTTGCCGTCTGGGGCCGGCAGGTGCGCGCATCCCCCCTGTTCGCGCTGCCGATATGGTGGCTGCTCGCCGCGCTGATCGCCGCGGCGCTCCCGCTGCTCGACATCGCCTCGGCGATCTTCGCCTCGCTCACCGGCGACCGCCTGCCCTACAGGGAACTGCCGCTCTTCGCCGATCTGCTGCGCGTCCTCGCGCTGCCGGTTGCCGCCGCGCTCGCCTTCCTCGTCGCGGATCCGCGAGCCTTCGGCCGCACCCGCCGCGCCGCCGCGATCCTGGCGGGCACGAGCGCGGTGCTGCTGCTCTACACGCTCGCCAAGCAGCCGCTGGCGATCGCCACGCCCGAGCGGTTCCTCGCCTGGGGCTTTGTCGAGCGTGCGCTGTTCACCCAGGCCGCGCTCGCCGCCGGATGGGCGCTGCTCCGCGCCGCGCGGCTGCCCAGGCTGGCCCGGGCGCTGCTGCTGCTCGGCCTCGCCCGGCTGACGTGGTTCGACCTGGTGCTGCTCAACCCCGCCTTCGTCGCGCAGCAAGCCGGCCCCCTCCTCGCCGCGCATCTCGCCCTTGCCGCCTTCTGGTGCTGGACGCTGCCGCGCCTGCGCGTCCCCGCTGCGCTGCTGAGCATTGCCGCCGCGCTCGCCGCGATCCGCTGGACGGCGCACGGCACGCTGCTCACCGGGCCGATCGGCAGCCTGGAAAATGGCGGCTATTCGGCGGCGCTGCTGCTGCTCGCGCTCGCCTGGCTGGGGCGCGGCATCGCGGCGGGGCGGCACGACCTGCGGCTCGCCGGCCTCGGCCTGCTCACCCTCACCACCTGCAAGGTGTTCCTGGTCGACGCCGCCGCGCTGGACGGGCTGCTGCGCATCCTTTCCTTCCTCGGGCTCGGCGTGGCGCTGATCGCGATCGGCTGGGCCTATAGCCGCTTCCTCGCCCGCCCCGCCGCCGCACCCGAGCCGCCTCCGGTCACCTGAGCCGGTAATGGTCCGCCACGCGGTCGAGCGCGAGGCACAGCACCAGCTTGCCCGCGCGGGCCGGCCAGCCCAGCCCCTTTTCGGCGGCGCCCAGCCCCTCGCCCGCGCAGACCACGCGCCAGAGGATGTCGGACAGCCCGCCGCCCACCGCCGCGATCGCCGCATCGAAGCGGCGCTTGGCGGCGATCTGCGCCAGCGTCGGGTCGAGCGGCTCGGGCGCCGCGCGCCGCCCGCCCTCGCGTGGCGCCGGATCCCAGCGCATCGTCACGCTCGGGCCCAGCGACGCCATTTCGTAATCGCCGCGCAGCCGCTCGCCTGCTTCATATTGCCGGGCATCGACATGGCCGCGCGCGCGCAGCCAGTCGAGCGGCGATTCGCCCAGGTTCACCGTCACGCTGCGGCCCTTGCCCGTCGACCGCTCCACCAGCTCGCGCATGCCCCGATCTCCCTTTGTTCCAACGCGTACCTCTTGCCATCGCGGCGCATCTGTAGGAAAGAGGAAAACCGATTTGGTTAGGAGCAGGCCATGATCACCGCGATACGCGAAGTCCGCCGGGCCAAGGGAATGACCCTCGACGACGTCGCCCGCCGCTGCCAGCCGCCCACCACCGCGCAGACGATCGGCCGCCTCGAAACCGGCACCCGCACCGTCTCCGTCGCCTGGCTCAACCGGATCGCCGCCGCGCTGGAGGTGGATGCCGCCGATCTGGTCCAGCTCCCCGATCGCCCGGACGTGCCCGTGGCCGCGATACTGGAGGCCGACGGCGCCCATGCCCCGCGCCGCCCCGCGACGCTGGTCCCGCCCCGACCCGAGGCCGGCACCGTCGCCGTCGCGGTGGAGGCGAGCATCGGCGACTATCGCACCGGCGACGCGATCTGGTGCGAGCGGCTCGCCCCCGCCGACTTCGGCCGCGCGCTCAACCGCGACGTGCTGGTGCCGCGCCCCGCCGGTCGCTTCCTGTTCGGCCGGCTGATCGGGCGCGACGGTACCCGGCTGCAGCTGCTCCCCCCCGGCGCGGGCGGCCGTCAGCAGGTGGTGACGGATCCCGCCTGGATCGCCGTCGCGGTGCGCCTGGTGCGCACGCTATAGGCATTGTTACGCCCTTGCTCGCTGCACCCGTTCGGCGCAACATGCTGCGCAACAGGAGGGAAGAAGACCATGAAGAAACTGGCTCTCATCGTATCCGCCGCGATCCTCGCCGCGGCCGGCCCCGCGCTGGCCGACGAGTGGGATTTCATGCTCACCAACGCCACCGGCAAGCTGATCACCAAGATCGAAGTCGCCCCCGCCGGCAGCGGCAGCTGGGTCGACAACAAGGTCGATGCCGAGCTCAACAAGGACGGCAAGGTCAAGCCGGGCGCCCGGACCACGGTGCATTTCGAGAAGGCGGCGAGCGCCTGCAAGTTCGACGTGCGCGCCACCTTCGAGGACAAGACCGACGCGGTCTGGCCGAACATCAACCTGTGCGACAACAGCTATGTCACCGTCGCCTTCACCGGCGACAAGCCGACGTTCAAGGCGAATTGAGCGCGCGCCGGGCGACCCGGGGCGGTCGCCCGGCCCCAAGCCCGCCCAGCCGGGCTGATAGCAAATCTTTGTTCTCCTACTTAGCGGGTAGGATATCGTGGCACTCCGAAAGGAGCCGCCCCGCATGGCCAATGCCGTCCCCGCCCGTATCCGCCCCACTTTCGCCCTTCAGGTATTGCTCGGCATGGCCGCGGGCCTGGCGCTGGGCTTCGCCGTTCGCGCGACCGGACAGGCGGGAATCGGCGAGGCGCTCCACACCACCGGGCAGATCTTCGTCCAGCTGCTCAAGGCGCTGGTGCCGCCCTTGGTGTTCACCGCGATCATCGCCTCGATCGCGGCGCTGCGCGACCTCGACAATGCCGCCCGGCTGGTCGCCCGCACGCTGTTCTGGTTCGCCGCCACCGCGCTGATCGCGGTGCTGATCGGCATCGCGCTGGGCCTGCTGCTCCAGCCCGGCCTCCATGCCGGCGTCGCGGCGAGCGCGGCCAAGGCGCCGTCAAGCACCGGCTCGTGGCTCGATTTCCTGAAGGGTGTCGTCCCCGCCAATTTCCTCGGGATCACCGCGTCAACGACGCTCAAGGAGGGCGGTGCGACCACCGGCCTGTCGTTCAACATCCTCCAGATCATCGTCGCGGCGATCGCGATCGGTGCGGCGGCGGTGCGCGTCGGCGAGGCGGGCAGCGCCTTCCTCCAGTTCAACGCCTCGGCGCTCGCCATCTTCCGCCGCCTGCTGCGCTGGGTGATCGCGCTGACGCCGATCGGCACCACCGCGCTGATCGGCGATGCGGTGGTCCGCTATGGCTGGGACGCGCTGTCGGCGCTCGGCGCCTTCGCGGCGGCGGTCTATATCGGCCTCGCGCTGGTGCTGCTCGTCGTCTACCCGGCGCTGCTGCTCGCCAACGGCCTCAATCCCTTGCGCTTCTTCGCCACCGCCTGGCCGGCGATCCAGCTCGGCTTCGTCTCGCGCTCCTCGGTCGGCACGCTGCCGGTGACCGAGGAGGTGGTCGAGCGGCTGGGCGTGCCCGCGGCCTATGCCGCCTTCGCGGTGCCGCTGGGCGCGACCACCAAGATGGACGGCTGCGCGGCGATCTACCCCGCCGTCTCGGCGATCTTCGTCGCGCAGTTCTTCGGCGTGCCGCTGCACCTGGCCGATTACGGCCTGATCGCCTTCGTGGCGGTGGTCGGCTCGGCCGCGACCGCGGGGCTCACCGGCGCGACGGTGATGCTCACCCTCACTTTGTCGACGCTGGGCCTGCCGCTTGAAGGCGCGGGGCTGCTGCTGGCGATCGACCCGATCCTCGACATGGGCCGCACCGCGGTGAACGTCGCCGGCCAGGCGCTGGTGCCGACGATCGTCGCGCGCCAGAGCGGGCTGCTCGCCCCCGACGCGCTCGGCGCCCCGGCACGCATGGCGACGGCCTGAGCCGATGGCCACCGCAATCCTCTCGGAGCACGCCTTTGCCGGCGAGATCGCCAATGCGGTCTCGGCACTCAACACCGTCCGCTCGGCCTGGCGCGAGCGCCGCGCCGAGCATCGCGGCCTCTCCCGCTTCCCCGTGCCGGCCGAACTCGCCCGCTTCGTCGAGCATGTCGCCGCCGCATTGTTCCCCACGCGCCTGGGCGGCTTTCGTGGCGGCATCGCGCGCGAGGATGATTTCGTCGCCGAGCAATTGGGCCGGGCCTTCGCGATCCTGCGCGAACAGCTCGCCGCCGAGTTCGACTATTGGCAGCGCCACAGCGCCACCCCGTTCGACAGCGACCAGCCCGACCTGCTCGTCCGCCTGTTCGCCGCGGCGCTGCCCGAGATCCGCACCCTGCTCGACGCCGATGTCGACGCGGCGTTCGTCGGCGATCCCGCCGCGCGCAGCGTCGACGAGATCCTGATCAGCTATCCCGGCGCGCAGGCGATCCTCCACTATCGCATTGCGCACCAGCTGCACGGGCTGGGCGCGGTGATCGTCGCGCGGATCCTCTCCGAACTCGCCAATGCCCGCACCGGCATCGACATCCACCCGGCGGCGACGATCGGGCCGAGCTTCTTCATCGATCACGGCACCGGCGTGGTGATCGGCGAGACGACGATCATCGGCCGCAACGTGCGGCTGTACCAGCATGTCACGCTCGGCGCGCGCAGCCCGCTGGGGCTGGCCCCGGCGGGCCCGCGCAGCCGCTATGCCCGCCACCCGATCCTCGAGGACGACGTGATCGTTTATGCCGGTGCGACGATCCTCGGCCGGGTGACGATCGGCCGCGGCAGCACCATCGGCGGCAATGTCTGGCTGCTCGACGACGTGCCCCCGCACAGTGTGCTGGTGCAGCCCGCCGCGGTGCCGCTGCACGGGGATGCGCAGAGCAACCTGACGGCGCGGCTGACCGAGCATCGCGACTAGCTCGCGGTCGCAGGAGCGATCGATTCGGCAGACGCGGCGAACGGCTCAGATTGGGGGTAGCTGCCGTCTGCTACGCTCTTCCAGTGCGAGCTTCCCTGTCGATCCACAGCTCAACGATTGTAAGCGCGATAGACGTCGCAAAGAAGCAGACCATAAAGCCGCTTTCTAGGACTAGGCTGATGTGAATGATTTTCCAATAAGATGCGGCAAATATTGCGCCGCAGACCAAACCCACCCCGCCGATAACTTGCCGAACTGCTGCCATCCTACCCTCCTCCTGGCGTTGTATAGCAGCGAGGATTAGCTGTCGCGCGCACGCCCGCAAGTGGGGCAGGAACCGCCATGGCGGAAAATGGTGGAAAGCGGACCTACAGCTTATCGCTTAGCTCAGAAACAAGCCGCCTGCTGCGAGAAGCATCAGTCCAACTACCGGTAGCGCCAGTATCAAAACCAGACCCCAGCCCATCGTCAAGCTTGCAACGCTCGCGACTGTTCGCCTGCTACCTGCCTGGCGGAACCAAATGAAGACACACAGAAGTGGGGGCAGAATTAGTAGAACGTAGAATATGGCGTCGACAGCCCCCCTGATCGGTGGAAAGCGGAACTGCTCCTCATCCTGAGCGGTCATCGCGGCGAGCAGTAGCACTGGCACGGCGTAAAAGATCCAGAGTGTAGCGAGAGCAGCAAAGAGGCGATTAGGCATTTTGAGATTTGCTTCGACAGGGGCAACTGCGCCTGAATGCGCCGCTGGCGGAGCGTCCGCAATGAGGATCGAGCGAAGAGAGAAAGAATGTCTTAAACTGGGCGGAAACCGCCAGCCCGCTTGTTGAAGCTACTATGGGATAATGGTGGGCGGTGACGGGCTCGAACCGCCGACCCTCTCGGTGTAAACGAGATGCTCTACCAACTGAGCTAACCGCCCGCGCGCGCCGGAGGCGTCCGCGTCGGACGCCGATGCCAAAGCCGCGCGCAAAGGGCAAGCCTCAAACGAGCGAAAGTCCCGCTCGCTTCACCGCCGCGATATAGCGCTCCATCCCCCGCCGCGCCGCATCGCTGAGCGCGATGTACGCGCGGCGGCGATCGTTGGGATCGGCCCTGCGGTCGAACAGCCCCGCCTCGTTGAGCGTGCCGATCCAGCGCAGCGCCGTCGTCGGCGGCACCGCCGCGGCGATGCAAAGGCTCGAGACCGAGATCTGGCGATGCTCGAGTTCGGCGGCGAACAGATCGAGCAGCATGTCCCAGGCGGGATCGGCGAACAGGTCGCCATCGAAGAACTCCGCCCGCATCCGCCGCGCGCGGATCACCCGGCGGATCTCCGCCGCGTCCGTCTCGACGGTGTCGGTGCCCATGCGGAACGCCATCGCGTCGTTTCGCACGCTCGCGCTGCGCTCGGGCAGTTCGCTGCGGGTGAGGCGCGAGAGCGAGTCGGCGATGCGCGCCACTTCCTCGTGGAAGCGCCGCATGCGCATCGTCTCCTGGTCGCGCATGCCGTCGTGCAGCCGCGCCACCGGTTCGCGGCGGGCGGCGAGCACCGCGCCGAGCCGATCGGCGTCGCTCGGCGCGCAGTGCAGCACCGCAGCGGCGGGCAGGAGGGCCAGCGCCACGTCGATCTGGTCGGGCGCCACCGTCGCGATCAGCGGCACCCCGCGCGCCTCCGCCATCGCACCCAGCCGGATCAGCAGCGGCTCGAGCAGATCCGGGGGCACGCCCTCGACCTCGAGCAGCAGCAGCTGGACGCCGTCGAGCAGCGTCTCGGTATGCAGTGCGCTCGCGGCGTCCAGCGGCTGTCTGGCCCGCAGCCCGGCCGCCGCGACGATCCGCTCCGCCGTTGCCGCGCCCCCCGGCGTGCCGGCGACGATCTGCGCAACATCGACCGCGATGTCATAGGAAATGCTTTCGAGCCCCCCGGCCCCAATTGCCTCGTACATGTCCGCCCCCATGGTTCGACATCTGTTCCAACAGATGCCGTATCGCTCCGAAATGGCGGAGTCTGTTCTACTCCAAATCGGAGCGATTTGGCAGAGCGCACATGGGGTATCTCCGAAGTGGAGCAGAGAATTCGGAACTATCCGCGCGAGCGGCGCAAATCCTCGATCTGCCCGTCCTGCAATCCGAGCATGGTCCGCGCCGCGTTGGCGAGAGTCGCGGTCATCAGCACGAAGCCTAGCGCGACCAGCGCGAGCATGCCGGAAACCAGCAGCAGCTGCGAGATGGCCGGCAGGTTCTTGGCGGCGAGCACGATCATCAGCAACGTTTCCATCAGTGCTTGCGCATTGGCGCCGGTCTGCACCAGCGTGCTCAGGATCGGCAGGAAGAAGAGGGCGAGCAGCGCCAGCCCCACCGATGCGACGAGCAGCGCCAGCGCCGCGAAGGCACCGAAGATCGACCAGAAATGGCCGCGCGATTGCGCCCAGGCCTCGTCGACGGTGATCGCCTCGTAGAGATAGGTGAGCGGCAGCGCGATCGAGAGGCGAACCTGCACGAAGAGCAGCGCGGCCAGCTCTACCAGCAGCAGCAGCGCACCCAACCAGCCGGTCGCGGCCCCAGGCGCCAGCCAGGCGAGCAGCCCCAGCAGGAAGCCGTTGGCGAGCGTCAGCAGGAAGGTCGCGACCATGCTGGCGATGGTCAGCAGCACCAGCAGTGCGAACACGCGCAGCTCGTTGGCGCCCAGCCGCAGATAGCAGGCGCCGCGCTTGTAGGGGTGCAGCGTCGCGCGGGTCGCCGCGGTGATCAGCACCGCGACGAGGGCGAGCGCCAGCCCCTGGCTGAGCAGCGCCGCACCGATCGCGCCCGCGATGTTGGCCGGATCGGCCGGCGCGATCAGGATCCGCAGCAGCCCGATCGCGAAGATGCCGACCAGGTAGAGGATCGCCCAGACCAGCACCGCCAGCGGATGCTGCCGCAACAGGCGAAACGCGCCGCCCAATATCGATCCGACCACGCCAATCCCCGATCAATCCAGCGACTTGACGATTTCCTCGACCATTTTCTTGGCGTCGGCGAGCAGCATCATCGTATTATCTCGATAAAACAACTCGTTGTCGACGCCCGCATAGCCGACGCCGCCCATGCTGCGCTTGATGAACAGCACCGTCTTGGCCTTTTCCACGTCGAGCACGGGCATGCCGTAGATCGGCGAGGACTTGTCGGTCTTGGCGGCGGGGTTGGTCACGTCGTTGGCGCCGATGACGAAGGCGACGTCGGTCTGGGCGAACTCGGAGTTGATGTCCTCCAGCTCGAACACCTCGTCATAGGGGACATTGGCTTCGGCGAGCAGCACGTTCATGTGCCCAGGCATGCGGCCGGCGACCGGGTGGATCGCGTATTTCACCCGCACGCCGTGCGCCTTGAGCTTGTCGGCCATCTCGCGCAGCACGTGCTGGGCCTGCGCCACCGCCATGCCGTAGCCGGGGACGATGATCACCTGCTCGGCCTGGCTCATCAGGAAGGCCGCGTCCTCGGCCGAGCCGCGCTTCCACGGCCGGTCGATCGCCGCCGCGCCGCCTGCCCCCCCGCCCGCATCGCCGCCGAAGCCGCCCGCGATCACGCTGAGGAAGCTGCGGTTCATCGCGCGGCACATGATGTAGCTGAGGATCGCGCCCGAGCTGCCGACCAGCGCGCCGGTGATGATCATCGCGGAATTGTGCAGCGTGAAGCCCATCGCCGCCGCCGCCCAGCCCGAATAGCTGTTGAGCATCGACACCACCACCGGCATGTCCGCGCCGCCGATCGGAATGATCAGCAGGAAGCCGATCGCGAAGCTCAGCGCGGTGACGGTCCAGAAAATCCAGGGGCTCTGGTCCTGCGTGAAATAGGCGATCAGGCCGAGGATCGCGGCGAGCACGCCCAGGTTGATCGCATGGCGCCCGGGCAGCAGGATCGGCTTGCCGCCCATATTGCCGTTGAGCTTGAGGAACGCGATCACAGATCCCGAGAAGGTGATCGCGCCGATCGCGACGCCCAGCCCCATCTCGATGCGGCTCTGGAGGAAGATCACGCCGTCGCTGGCAATGCCGAACGCGCCGGGATTGAGGAAGGCCGCGCCGGCGACCAGCACCGCCGCCAGCCCGACCAGCGAGTGAAAGGCGGCGACGAGCTGCGGCATCGCGGTCATCGCGATCCGCCGCGCCGTGACGATACCGATCGCGGCGCCGATGCCGATCGCCGCCAGCAGCTCGACCAGCGTCAGCGTGTCGAGCACCGGCGTGCCGTAATTCTCGCAGATGGCGCCTGTCGGGCAGGGCGGCGCGATGCGCGGGACATGGGTGACCAATGTGGTCACCACCGCGATGGTCATGCCGATCATGCCGGCACGGTTGCCGCGCTGGCTGGTGGCGGGGCTCGACAGCCCGCGGAGTGCCAGGATGAAGCAGACCCCGGCGACGAGATAGGCGAGTGCCGCCCAGGGATTTTGCGCGATGCTCTCCATGCTCAGCGAACCTTCTTCTTGTACATGGCGAGCATCCGCGCGGTCACCGCGAACCCTCCGAAGATGTTGATGCTGGCCAGCACCACCGCGAGCAGCCCAAGCCATTTCGAGGTCTCGCCCGCCCCCCCCAGGCTACCAGCCGCGGCGGCGATCAGCGCGCCGACGATGATCACCGAGGAAATGGCGTTGGTCACCGCCATCAGCGGCGTGTGCAGCGCCGGCGTGACCGACCAGACGACATAATAGCCGACGAAACAGGCGAGCACGAAAACCGAGAGGATCGAGATGAAGTCCATGATCTACTCCTGATCCGCGCGCGGTCGCGCGGAAAGATCCTCCCCGGAACGGGGAGGGGGACCAGCCGCAGGCTGGTGGAGGGGTGTCCCCGCTGCAATCGAAGGGCTACACCCCGCGCGGCGACACCCCTCCGTCGCGCCATTGCGCGCCACCTCCCCTTTCAGGGGAGGATTGGTCACGACAGCAGCCTCTCGTGCACCACCTTGCCGCCCTGCGTCACCCGCACGGCGGTGCCGATCTCCTCGTCGAGCACGGGCTTGCCCGCTTCCTTGTCCCAGAAGGCCGAGAGGAAGTTGAACAGGTTGCGTGCGAACAAGGCCGAGCTGTCCGCCGCGAGCCGGCTGGGCACGTTGCGATGGCCGACGATCTTCACGCCGTGGCGCTCCACGATCTCGCCGACCACCGAGCCCTCGACATTGCCGCCCTGCTCCACCGCGAGGTCGACGATCACGCTGCCCGGCCGCATCGTCGCGACCTGCGCGTCGCTGATCAGCCGGGGGGCGGCGCGGCCGGGGATCAGCGCCGTCGTGATCACGATGTCCTGCTTGGCGATATGCGCCGAGACCAGCTCGGCCTGCGCGGCCTTGTAGGCGTCGCTCATCTCGGTGGCATAGCCACCCGAGCCTTCGCCCTCGATCCCGGCGACATTCTCGACGAAGATCGGCTTGGCGCCGAGCGACAGGATCTGCTCCTTGGTCGCCGAACGGACGTCGGTGGCCGAGACCTGTGCGCCGAGCCGGCGCGCGGTGGCGATCGCCTGGAGACCGGCGACGCCGACGCCCATCACGAACACCTTGGCGGCACTCACCGTGCCGGCCGCGGTCATCATCATCGGGAAGGCGCGGTCGTACTCGGCGGCGGCGTCGAGCACCGCCTTGTAGCCGGCGAGGTTCGACTGCGAGGAGAGAATGTCCATCGATTGCGCGCGGGTGATGCGCGGCATGAACTCCATCGCCAGCGCCTCGAGGCCCAGCGCCGCATAGCGGTCGATTCGGGCGCGCTCGCCGAAGGGATTGAGCCCGGCGACGAGCCAAGCGCCGGGCTTGAGGCCGGCGAGGCTGTCGGGGTCCGGGCCCTGTACCGCGAGCACGATATCGGCATCGGCGAGCACGTCCGCGCGCGTGCCGGTGGTCGCCCCGGCCTCGCGGAAGGCGGCATCGGCATAGGAGGCGGCAAGTCCCGCCTCGGACTCGACCGCGACCGAAGCCTTCAAATTAATGAATTTCTTGACGGTTTCGGGCGTAGCCGCGACACGTCGTTCGGCAATTGCCGCTTCCTTGAGTACTGCGATCTTCACGTCAGCGGGCGATCAGGAAGACGACGAACGCAGCGATGAGGAAAACCGCCACCGTGCCCCACTTCATCAAAGCCGTGAAACCATTGAAGGTTTCGACATGCGATTGGATCTCGCCGGCGCTTTCACCTGTTTCAGCCATTGATGCGCTCCTCTCCTAGGTGCTCGATGTCTTATACCGCTGCTCCGGCGTGCCTCAACCCCGCCCCACAAAGAACTGTTTCGGCCCTGCTTAAGCCGAACTTTACGCATCTGGTCTAACCGATGCGGCTCGAAACGGGACATTTGGGACTGGAGTCGGCATGACGCGCAACGGGCAACGTCTTCTGTTGCTGATCGATTCGGAACCGGCGCAGCGGCGCTTGGTGGCCGCGATCGCCTCGCGCCGTGGCTGGCGGACGATCTTCGCCGACGATGCGGAGAGCGCGCTGGCGACGCTGGGGACGCCCGACGGCCTCGCGGTCGACGCGATCCTGCTCGACCATCCCGCTTCCGATGCCGATGCCGCGATCCTGATCGCCGAGCTGCGCGCCCGCCGCCCGCACATGCCGATCCTGGTGCTCGCCGCCAACGGCTCGGTCGCCGCCGCGGTCGGTGCGATGCGCGCCGGGGCCAGCGACTTCCTGGTCAAGCCGATCGCCTCCGAACGGCTGCTCGCCGCGCTGGAGAGCGCGATGGGCGGCAGCAGCGCCGGCGAGCTCCGTCCGCTCACCGAGAAGCTCACCGCCAATCTGGGGTTCGCCGAGATCGTCGGCTCGGCCCCGCAGTTCCGCGCCGCGCTGGCGGTCGCCGCCAAAGCAGCGCGCGCGCGCGTGCCGGTGCTGATCGAAGGCGAGAGCGGCGTCGGCAAGCATGTCGTGGCGGAGGCGATCCACGGTGCCTCGCCGCGCGCGCGCAAGGAACTCATCTGCGTCAATTGCGGCTCGATCCCAGCCAACCAGGTCGAATCGGAGCTGTTCGGCCATGAGGAGGGCGCCTTTACCGGCGCCTTCGAGCGCAAGGTCGGCCGTCTCCAGGATGCCGACGGCAGCACCATCTTCCTCGACGAAGTCAGCGAGATGCCGCTCGAGGCGCAGGTCAAGTTGCTGCGCATGCTGCAGACCGGCGAGATCCAGCCGCTCGGCGCGCGCCACCCGCGCGAGGTCGATGTTCGGGTGGTCGCCGCCAGCAACGTGCCGCTGCTCGCCGAGGTGGAAGCGGGAAGGTTTCGCGAGGACCTCTATTACCGCCTCAATGTCGTCCAGGTGACGATCCCTCCCTTGCGCGAACGCGCCGGCGACATCCCCGCGCTGGTCCGCCACCTGCTCGCGCGCATCGCCGAACAGCCGGGCCTGCGCCCCCTCGGCATCAGCGAGGACGCGCTGCAGTTGCTCACCGCCTATGACTGGCCGGGCAATGTCCGCCAGCTGCAGAACGCGCTGTTCCGCGCCGCGGTGCTCTGCGACGAGGAAGGGCTGACCCGGGACGACTTCCCGCAGATCGCCCAGATCGCGCTGGGCAAGCCGATGACGTCGGGTCCGGTCGCCAACCAGTCGGGCATGGGCGGCATCACGCTGTTCCGCCCGGACGGCAATCTGCGCCCGCTCGACGAAATCGAGGCCGATGTGATCCGGCTTGCGATCGGCCATTATCGCGGCCGAATGACCGAGGTCGCCCGCCGCCTCGGCATCGGCCGCTCGACGCTCTACCGGAAGCTCGGCGAGCTGGGAATTGATCAGACCGCCGCGTGAGGATCGGTGAGCGCGGCGTCCTGCATGCCGCGCCACACCCGCAGCGCCTGGACGCTTTCGAACACGTCGTGGACGCGCAGCAGCTGCATGCCGAGCCCGGCGCCCTTGAGCGCCAGCGCCAGCGAGCCCCCCAGCCGCCGTTCGGCCGGCGCCTCGCTGGCGAGCGCGCCGACGATCCGCTTGCGGCTGGCCCCCAGCAGGATCGGGCAGCCGAGGCCGTGGAACAGCGCCAGGCCGTTCATCAGCGCGAGATTGTCGGCGAGCGTCTTGCCGAAGCCGATGCCGGGATCCACGACGATGCGCGACCGATCGACACCCGCGGCAACCGCTGCCTCCACGCGAGCCTCCAGCCAGTCATAGACGTCGACCAGCACGTCGGCGTAGGCGCCCTTCCCCTTGGCGCCATGCTTCGGATCGGCGGCATGCATCAGCACCACCGGGCAGCCGGCACGCGCAACCACCTCCAGTGCGCGATCGTCGTAGAGCAGCGCCGAGACATCGTTGACGATATGGGCGCCCGCCGCGAGCGCCGCCTCCATCACCGCGGCCTTGCGCGTGTCGATCGAGATCGCCGCGCCGCTCGCCGCCAGCCGCTCGATCACCGGCACGACACGGGCGATCTCGTCGCCTTCCCACACCGTCTCCGCGCCGGGGCGGGTGGACTCGCCGCCCACGTCGAGGATCGCGGCGCCGGCAATGCTCATGTCGACGCCCGACTGCGCGGCTGCGGCGGGATCGCCGAGATGCTTGCCGCCGTCGGAAAAGCTGTCCGGCGTCATGTTGAGGATCGCCATCACCTGCGGCTGGTCGAAGCGCAGCGTGCGCGGGCCGAGGACCAGCGGCGGACGGGGCGCGGTGATGCGCGCGGCAATGGGGGCAAGGCGGGGATCGGCCTCGGCCTCGGCGATGGAGAGGGTGCGCTGAAGGATCCGCCGACCATTTTCCACCGCGATCAGTTCATAGGCGAAGAACCACAGCAGCCCGCCGGCCAGCCGCGCGACCTCGCCGTCGCGGCCGATCGGCGTGTCGACGAACTGGATTGGGCGGAGGTAGAGGCGCGCGGCGGAGGGAATATCGGGCATCTTGCCGTGCTACCGGCACGCGTACGACGAGGGAAGCCATCATGCCCCTCTCCCCAACGGGAGAGGGAGGGAGAGGAAACGCTGGTTACGGCTGGGTCGCGAGCAGATAGGTCTGGCGCAGCGCGTCGATCGGCTTGAGGCCGCCCTGGTCCTCGTAATGCCAGAAGGTCCAGCCGTTGCAGCTCGGCGCGCCCTGCAGCGTCGCGCCCAGCTTGTGGATCGACCCCGCCTGCCCGTCGCAGCTGAGCGAGCCGTCCGCGCCCACCGTCGCCCGCCAGCGCGCCTTGTGGTCGCTGAGCACGGTGCCTGGCGCCAGATAGCCATTCTCGACCAGCTGGCCGAACGCCACGCGCGGCGCGGCCTTGGGGGCCTGCATCGTCTGCAGCGCGCTTTCGTCGAGCGGCAGGGCGGCGGCGATGCGCTCCAGCGCCGCTTCCACGTACACCCCCTCGCGATCGATGCCGATCCAGCGCCGGCCGAGGCGCTTGGCCACCGCGCCGGTGGTGCCGGTGCCGAAGAACGGATCGAGCACCACGTCGCCCGGCTTGGTGCAGGACAGCAGCACGCGGTACAGCAGCGCCTCGGGCTTCTGCGTCGGGTGAACCTTGGTGCCGTTCTTCTTCAGCCGCTCCTGCCCGCTGCAGATCGGGAATTCCCAGTCGCTGCGCATCTGCAGTTCGTCGTTGAGCGTCTTCATCGAGCGATAGTTGAAGGTGTAGCGCGACTTCTCGCCCTTCGACGCCCAGATGAGGGTTTCGTGCGCGTTGGTGAACCGGGTGCCCTTGAAGTTCGGCATCGGGTTGGCCTTGCGCCAGATGATGTCGTTGAGGATCCAGAAGCCCAGGTCCTGGATCGCCGAGCCCACCTTGAAGATGTTGTGGTAGCTGCCGATCACCCAGATCGTGCCATCGTCCTTCAGGATCCGGCGCGCCTGCGCCAGCCATTCGCGGGTGAACTTGTCATAGGCCGCGAGGCTGTCGAACTTGTCCCACTCGTCGGTCACCGCGTCGACATGGCTGCCGTCGGGACGGTTGAGGTCGCCGCCCAGCTGCAGGTTGTACGGCGGATCGGCGAAGATCATGTCGATCGACTTGTCGGGCAACCCGCGCATCGCCTCGATGCAATCCTGGCGCAGGATCGTGTCCAGCGGCAGCACGGCCGGCGCCTGCTTCGCGACGCGCACACCCGCCCGTTTGACCTTCTCCAGCACGCCCATGAATCATTGCCCCTTCGCTCAAAAGGCACCCCTATTCGGGGCCGAGCGACTCCTCCGTCAAGAGGGGGGATCGCCGGGCGGTGACCCGAAGCAGATGCTTGGCGCGGCGGAACATTTCGGCACCCGCCATATCTTGAGTCAAGAAGTTATCCACAGGCCCAAGCGCTGGTGGGTGTGGCCCAAAAGACTCAGTTCCTGGCCAGTGAAAATTTTCCCGGCCTGTGGATAAGCTGGAACGTTCCGCAAACGATTCAACCGATCGCAATGGCCTCGCCGCCGCCGGCGACGCTCGCCGCAAGCCGGGCGCGGGCCTGGGTGAACAGGCCCATTTCGTACAGCGCCTGGGCCTCGCGACCGAACCATTCGGCCTCGCCGCCGAATCGGATGCGGGCGGCAACGCATAGCGCCACCCGGACCTCCCAGGAGGTTCCTGTGGCGAGGATCGCGGTCCGGACCGCCTTGCGGCTCGCCCGCGCGCCCAGCATGTCCGAAGGCAGCCGCACCGCCAGCGCGCGCTCGCGCCACGGCGCGATCTCGCCGAGATCGGCATAGTCGCTGGCCAGCACGGGGTCGCGCAGCGTCTCGAGAAAGGCGATATGCAGCGGATGGGTGGGATCGGTCAGCGCGGCATCGTCATCGAAGCGAAAGCGGATCGCGCCGAGCCCGCGCGATTCGGCGTAGCGCACCATCGCCGCCATCTCGTGGAAGCTGGCCGGGCCGATGATCGCCTCGCGGAGCAGCTCGGCCAGCACCGGGTCGTAGCGCGTCGCCGGCTGAAACCCGCCGGTCGTCCCCCGTATCAAGCTGCCCATATACGCCATGCCCGCTTTCCTCCCGCTGCTATCCCAACATCATAGGACGGCGACGGGGCCTTTGGGCGTACTAGGCAAAATTTGCCGGGTGATCGATATAAGTGGAGCGCACTCCTCCGGCCGTCATCCCGGCGAAAGCCGGGATCCATTGGGGCCTACGGCGCGGCTCTTGCTGCAACGAAGAGGCGAATGGATTCCGGCTTTCGCCGGAATGACGGGGGGTAAGGAAACGACGGTCCGGGAGATTACTCCGCCGCGATCGGCCCGAAATCGAGATGCGCCTGCGCAACCGGCGCGAAGCTGCGGCGGTGGTGCGGGGTCGGCCCCAGCGCGCGCAGCGCCTCGTGGTGCGCCCTGCCGCCATAGCCCTTGTTCGACGCCCAGCCATAGCCGGGAAACTGCGCGTCGAGCTCGACCATCATGCAGTCGCGGCGATGCTTGGCGACGATCGAGGCCGCGGCGATCGACAGGCAGAGCGCGTCGCCGCTGACCACCGCCTCGCTGCGATGATGCCATTTGGGGCAGCGATTGCCGTCGACCAGCACGAAGGCCGGGGGGAAGCCGAGAGACTCCACCGCGCGCGTCATCGCCAGCATCGTGGCCCAGAGGATGTTGAGCCGGTCGATCTCCTCGACGCTGGCAATGCCGACGCCCACCTTCGCGCAGGCAAGCAGTTCCTCGCATAGCCGCGCGCGCTTGGCCGCGGTCAGCGCCTTGGAATCGTTGATGCCTTCGGGGATGCAATCCGGGTCCAGCACGACGGCGGCGGCAACCACCGGCCCGGCCAGCGGACCGCGCCCGGCCTCGTCCACCCCGGCGACCGGGCCGGCATGGAGCTGGAAATAACGGGTTTCGTAGCTAAGGTCAGGCATCGTCTTCAATGCGCCATGGCGGAAAGCGGCGCATCTCGCCAGCCTGATAGAGACGAACGGCATTGCCGGCAGGATCGCGCAGCCGTGCCTCGCGCCAGCCCCATTTCTCGTCCTGGGGCTCCTGCTCGAAGCGAAAGCCCTGCTGCTGGAGATAGGCAACGGTCACGTCGAGATCGCCGCATTCGAAATAGACGACCGGCGCGGTATACGCCTCGTCGGTGGCGATCGAGAAGGTCGCGCCGCCCTCGGTCTCGAACCGGGCGTAGCGCGGGGAGGCGCGCACCACCTGGCGCAGCCCGAGCAGCCGGTAGAAGCGCTCGCTGGCGGCCAGATCCCTGGCCGGCACCGTCACCTGGTTCAGCATCGGCTCGAAGAAGCTCATGTTGAGGTCGAGCCGCACCGCCTGCTGCGCCATGGGCCCATGCCCGCGCCCCAGCCCCTCGGCCTCGCGCATCGCAATCCGCACGAAGCGGCGTGCCCGGCTGACCGCCTCGGGCAGGTCCCATTCGCAGGCGAGCCCGCAGGCGATGGCGGAGGCCAAGGTGCAGCCGGTGCCATGCGTGTTCTCGGTATCGATCTTGGGGTCGCGCCACTCGATCTGCGGCGGATCTTCCGGATCGACGGAGTAGAGCGTGTCGACCACCTCGGGCCCTTCGCCGTGCCCCCCCTTCACCAGCACCGCGCAGCCATGCGCCGCGACGATCTCCTGCGGATCGCGGCCCAGCGCCTCCAGTTCGGGCAGGTTCGGCGTCACCACCGTCGCGCGGTCCATCAGCCGTTCGAACGCGGCGACGGTCGCCTCGTCCGCCAGCCGGGCGCCGCTGGTCGCAACCATCACCGGATCGAACACCACCGGCACGCCGGGCAGCTCGTCCAGTCGCTCCGCCACTGCGAGCGCCGTGCGCGCCGAGCCGATCATGCCGATCTTCACCGCGTCGACACCGATGTCGCGCACCACCGAGTCGATCTGCGCGATCACCATGTCGGTCGGCACCGGATGCACTGCCTGCACGCCCACCGTGTTCTGCGCCGTGATCGCGGTGATCGCGGTCATGGCATGGCCGCCGAGCATGGTGACGGTCTTGATGTCGGCCTGGATCCCGGCGCCGCCGCCGGAATCCGAGCCTGCAATGATCAGCACGCGTGCGCCCATGGCCTTATCCCTTGTGCTTGCGCTCGGTGGATGCCGGATGTCGCCGCAGCGCGTCGCCGACGCGGGCGGGGCGATCGAGCAGTTCGCCGCCGCAATTGGGGCAGCGCTCGTCCATGTCATCGGCGCATTCGGCGCAGAAGGTGCATTCGAACGAGCAGATGAACGCGCCGCCGGCATCGGCGGGGAGGTCGACGCCGCAGCGTTCGCAATCGGGCCGCATTTCCAGCATCGGCCAACCTTCTAGTCACCTTGCCGCGGGAGGCAAGCGCCGCTCAGCGCGGCGGGTTGAAGGCGACGATCAGCACCGCGACCAGCAGCGCCCCCAGCCCGCACAGGAATGCCTTGTCGGCGATGTCCTCCGTCCGCGTTGCCTCGGGCGAGCGGATCGCGAGATAGGAGAGCAGGCAGCTGCTGGCGAAGCAGAGGCACGCGCCCATGGCCACCTCGTCGGCCATCGTTTGATCGGCAACCTTGGTCAGCTTGAGGCCGGTGATGATCAGCAGCGCGATACCGAGCAAATTCGACGCGGCGCCCAATATGTGCGGCGAGCGATCCATGAAGCTACCCTTCGGCGACGCCTGGCCGATCACCCTGCCGCGACGCGCACCGCATCGCATACGCGGTCGACCACCGCTTCCACCTGCGCCTTGTCGTCGCCTTCGGCCATGACGCGGATCACCGGCTCGGTACCCGAGGCGCGGATCACCAGGCGGCCGCGGCCCTTCAGCTCGGCCTCGGCGGCGGCGATCACGTCCTGCACGCGCGCGTCGTCCAGCGGCTTGCCCCCGGCGAAGCGGACGTTCTTGAGCAGCTGGGGCAGCGGCTCGAAACGGTGGAGCACCTCGCTCGCCGGCGCGCCTGCGCGGACGATCTCGGCGAGTACCTGCAGCGCCGCGACCAGCCCGTCGCCGGTGGTCGCATAATCGGAGAGGATGATGTGCCCGCTCTGCTCGCCGCCGACATTGTAGCCGGAACCGCGCATCTTCTCGAGCACATAGCGGTCGCCCACCTTGGTGCGCACCAGCCCCAGGCCCTGCGCGGCGAGGTGCCGCTCCAGCCCCAGGTTCGACATGACGGTGGCGACCAGCCCGCCCCCGGCGAGCTTGCCCTGCCGCGCCCAGCCGGTGGCGATCAGCGCCATCAGCTGGTCGCCGTCGATCACCGTGCCGGTCTCGTCGACCACGATCAGCCGGTCGGCATCGCCGTCGAGCGCGATGCCCAGCGCCGCGCCCGAACCCACTACCGTCTCGCTCAGCACCTGCGGCGCGGTGGAGCCGACGCCGTCGTTGATGTTCTTGCCGTTGGGGCTGACGCCGATCGAGACGACCTCGGCGCCCAGCTCCCACAGCGCCGAGGGTGCGACCTGATAGGCCGCGCCATTGGCGCAATCGACCACGACCTTGAGACCGTCCAGCGTCAGGTCCGACGGGAAGGTCGACTTGGCGAAGTGGATATAGCGGCCGCGCGCGTCCTCGACGCGGCGGGCCCGGCCGATGTCGGCGGAGGCGGCCAGCGGCACGTCGCCGTCGATCAGCGCCTCGATCGCCTCCTCATCGGCGTCGGAAAGCTTGAACCCGTCCGGGCCGAACAGCTTGATGCCGTTGTCGGCATAGGGATTGTGGCTGGCGGAGATCATCACGCCCAGATCGGCGCGCATCGAATGGGTGAGCATCGCGACGGCCGGGGTCGGCATCGGGCCGACCAGCACCACGTCCATGCCGACGCTGGTGAAGCCGGCAACCATCGCATTTTCGAGCATATAGCCGGAAAGTCGGGTGTCCTTGCCGATCACCACGCGGTGGCGGTGGTCGCCCCGGCGGAAGTGGGCGCCGGCGGCCATGCCCACCTTCATCGCCATCGTCGCCGTCATCGGTGCGAGGTTGGTGGCGCCGCGAATGCCGTCCGTGCCGAAATATTTTCTTGCCATGCGTCTCGTTCTCGCGCCCTTGTGGCGTTGTGTGCAGGCTGTGATAGCGGCGAAAATCTCAAAGGGCGAGCATGTCGCAACCTACCCGTATTCTTCTTTCCCTGCTGGCCGGGCTCGCGGTCGGCGCCGCATTGGCGGCCTTTTCCCCGCAATGGGGCCTGACGATCGCCGGCTGGGCGCAGCCGGTCGGCCAGGCATGGCTCAACGGCCTGCAGATGACGATCGTGCCGCTGGTCGTCGCGCTGCTGATCACCGGCGTCACCGCCACCGCCGAGGCCGCCGCCGCCGGCCGCCTCGCCGGCCGGGCGATCGCGCTCTATGTCGTGCTGCTGTTCTGCTCGGCGCTGCTGGCCGCGGTGCTGACCCCGCTGTTTCTCAAGATCGCGCCGCTACCGCAGGAATCCGCCGCCAGCCTGCGCGCCGCGCTGACCGGTGCCGAGAAGATCGGCCCGGTGCCGCCGCTGGGCGAGTTCCTCGCCGCGATCATTCCCGCCAACATCGTCAAGGCGGCAGCCGAGAACGCCTTCCTGTCGCTGATCATCTTCTCGCTAGTCTTCGCCTTCGCGATCACCCGGGTCGCGGCGGAATCGCGCGCGCTGCTCACCAACTTCTTCGTCGCGGTGCGCGACGTGATGCTGGTGGTGATCGACTGGGTGCTGTGGATCGGCCCCGTCGGCGTGTTCGCGCTAGCGCTGGTGGTCGGCGCCAAGGCGGGCACCGGCGCGTTCGGCGCGCTGTTCCACTACATCCTGATCGTCTCGGCGGTCGGGCTGGTGGTGACGCTGTTCGCTTACCCCGCCGCCGTGCTCGGTGGCCGCATCGGGCTGGGCCGCATGTTCCGCGCGGCACTTCCCAGCCAGGCGGTGGCGCTCAGCACCCAATCCTCACTCGCCACGCTGCCGGTGATGATCGAGGGCGCGGAAGAGGTCGGCGTGCCGGTCGCGGTCTCGGGCGTCACCATGCCGCTGGCGGTGGCGATCTTCCGCTCGACCGGCCCGGCGATGAACTTCGCCGTCGCCATCTACGTCGCCGAATGGTTCGGCGTGCCGCTGCACCCGGCGACTCTGCTGGTGGGCGCCGTCGTCGCCACCTTGACCTCGCTGGGCTCGGTGTCGCTGCCGGGCACGGTGAGCTATGTCAGCGCGATCTCGCCCGTCGCGGCTACGATCGGTGCGCCGATCACGCCGCTCGGCCTGCTGGTCGCGGTGGAGACGCTGCCGGACATCATGCGCACCGTCGGCAACGTCACCTGGGATCTCGCCACGACGATCTGGCTGTCGCGCAAGGCAGGCGCACAGCCGGGCTCGGGCGACGCGATCCTGCGCCACGAGGCCTGAGGGAAGCGCCTCCCCCTGGGGAGGCGCGCGCCCCTTACTTCAGCAGCACCAGTTCCTCGGCCATGGTCGGGTGCAGCGCGACGGTGGCGTCGAACGCATCCTTGGTCAGCCCGGCCTTCACCGCCACCGCGGCCGCCTGGAGGATTTCCGGCGCATCCGGCCCGATCATGTGGAGGCCCACCACCCGGCCGGTCACGCCGTCGCAGATCATCTTGTACAGCGCGCGCTCGTGCCGCCCGGCGAGCACGTTCTTCATCGCGCGGAAGTCCGAGGTATAGACCTTCACCGAGCCGAGCTTGTTGCGCGCCTCGCCCTCGGTCATGCCCACCGAGGCGATCGGCGGGTGGCTGAACACCGCGCTCGGAATGCAGTGATAATCGACCTGGTGCGGCTTGCCGCCGAACAGCGTGTCGGCAAAAGCCTGGCCCTCGCGGATCGCCACCGGGGTCAGCTGCACGCGATCGGTCACGTCGCCGACCGCATAGATGCTCTCGACCGTGCTACGATTATCGGCATCCACCTTGATCGCACCGCGCTCGTTCAGCTCGACGCCGACGGTCTCGAGGCCCAACCCCTTCGTGTTGGGCACGCGCCCGGTGGCGAACAGCACGCAATCGACTTCGATCGGATCATGCCCGCTCATCGAGACCAGCAGACTCTCATCGGCCTGCTTCTCGATCTTCTCGAACTCGGCGAAGAAGCGGAACTCGATGCCCTTTGTCATCGAGATCTGGAGCAGCCGGTCGCGGACCTGCGCATCATAGCCGCGCAGGATCACGTCGGTGCGGTTGACCAGCGTTACCTTTGAGCCGAACTCGTTGAAGATGCCGGCGAACTCGTTGGCGATATAGCCGCCGCCAGCGATCAGCACGCGCTTGGGGAGCGTCTCCAGATGGAATACCTCGTTCGAGGTGATGCCATGCTCGCTGCCGGGGAAACTCGGCACGTGCGGATGCGCGCCGGTGGCGATCAGGATCGTCTTGGCGCTGACCACCTTGCCGCTAGCCAGCGTCACCTCGTTGGGGCCGGTGATGGTGGCGCGCTCGTGGAAGATGGTGACGCCGTTATTCTCCAGCCCCTGGGTGTAGAGGCCGTTGAGCCGGTCGACATCGGCGAGGACGTTGTCGCGCAGCGTCGGCCAGTCGAAGCGGCAATCGGGGACGTCCCAGCCGAAGCGGCGCGCGTCCTTCAGATCCTCGGCGAAATGCGCGCCGAAGATGAGCAGCTTCTTGGGCACGCAGCCGCGGATCACGCAGGTGCCGCCGACGCGATATTCCTCCGCCACCGCGACCTTGGCGCCGTACGCCGCCGACATGCGCGAAGCGCGCGTGCCGCCGGAGCCCGCGCCGATCACGAACAGGTCGAAGTCATAGTCGGACATGGTTCACTCCGGAGGTGTGCCGGCGCGAGGGGCCGGAAGAAGGGGTCGAGAAGGAAGATAGGGTGCGGCGCCCGAAAACAAGAGTGCGACCGCTCTCGCCATCGCTCCCCTCCCGCTTGCGGGAGGGGTCGGAGGAGGGGATGGGCAGGTGCGGACTGCGCCGTAACGGCATGAGCCGCCACGTTGGCCCCTCCCCCAGCCTCTCCCGCAAGCGGGAAAGGAACGGAGCTCACCGCTTGCGGACGAACTCCGCGCGGAGGACGAGGCCCTTGATGCCGTCGAACTTGCAGTCGATTTCCTGCGCGTCCCCGGTCAGGCGGATCGACTTGATCAAGGTGCCGCGCTTGAGCGTCTGGCCGGCGCCCTTGACGGTCAGGTCCTTGATCAGCGTCACTTGGTCGCCATCCTGCAGCAGGTTGCCGACCGAGTCCCGCACCTCCACCGTATCGGCGGCCGCAGCCTTGGCCGCGGCCTCGGCGGCGGGGATCCACTCCCCGCTCGGCTCGTCGTACACATATTCTTCTTCGCCGCTCATGCGCCGAACGCCCGCTGGATCAGGTCGTTGGTCGAGGGGTCGAAGTCCAGCCCGCCCTTGTCCGCCGCCTTGGCCATTTCCTTGCCCAGCTCGACGCCGAACTGGTCGAAGGGATTGATGCCGAGCAGCACCGCGTTCACGAACACCCGGTGCTCGTAGAAGGCGATCAGCGCACCCAGCGTGCGCGGGTCGACGGCGTCGAGCAGCAGCGTCGACGACGGACGATCGCCCGGATAGCTGCGTGCGGGATCCTCATGCCCCTTGCCGGCCATCAGCGCCGCGCCCTGCGCGAACATGTTGAGCAGCAGCTGGCGGTGATGCTCCGGCGCCAGCGCGTCGCCGGCCTCGATCACGCCGACGAACTCGAGCGGCACGAGGTGCGTACCCTGGTGGAGCAGCTGGAACACCGCATGCTGCGCATCGGTGCCGACGCCGCCCCAGGTGATCGCCGAGGTCGGGTAGGTCACGACCTCGCCCCGCGCCGTGACGCGCTTGCCGTTCGATTCCATCTCCAACTGCTGGAGATAGCTCGGCAGCAGCTTCAGCCGCTCGTCATAGGCGAAGGTCGCGCGGGTCTCGCAGCCGCGCGCCTGGGTGTAATAGAGGTCCGCGAACGCCGCGAGCGCGGGCGCGTTCTGCGAAAGATCGGTCAGGCGGAAGTGGCGGTCCATCTCGGCCGCACCTTCGAGCAGTTCCGCGAACGCCTCCCAGCCCAGCGCCAGCGCCGCCGGGAAGCCGATCGACGACCACAGCGAATAGCGGCCACCGACGCTCTCGAAGAAGGGCAGCACGCGCGTCTCGTCGACGCCCCATTCCACCGCCTTGTCGGGGGAAGCGGTCAGCGCCACCACCTGGCCATAGGGATCCTCGACGCCGCCCTCGGCCATCCAGGCAAGCGCGCTCTGCGCGTTGAGCATCGTCTCGGTGGTGGTGAAGGTCTTGCTGGCGATCACCAGCAGCGTCGCCTGCGGATCGAACGCGTCCATCGCGTCTTCGAGCGCCACGCCGTCGACATTGGAGACGATCGCCACGTCGTAGCGGTCCATGTCGCGACCCAGCGCGTCGACCAGCAGGTCCGGACCCAGCGCGGAGCCGCCGATACCGATGTGGAGGATATGACGAATCGGCCCCAGCGCCTCGGCCTCGATCGCATCGATCAGCGCGCGCATCCGCTCGTGCTGCGAACGCGCGCGGGCGACGCTCTCGGGCGCGCCCTCATAGCGCTCGGCGGTATGCTCGGCGGCGCGGCCTTCGGTTACGTTGACAACCTCGCCGGCGAACAGCGCGTCGCGCTTGGCGGCGAAGTCCATCTGCTGCGCCAGCGCGGCGAAGGCCGACACGGCCTCCGCCGTCAGGTGCGTCTTGGACCAGTCGAAATGGATGCCGGCGACATCGACGCTCAGCCGCGACAGCCGCTCGGCGTCGGCAGCGAACAGGTCGGTGAGCTTGGTCTGGGGAAGGGCTTGGATCGGCGTCCAGTCGGGCAAGGCCATGTTCATCTCCTTGGTGGCAGCGCTCCCCTATCGTCCCGCACCGGCCCATTCCAGCCTCATTCCGCCGCTTGACCTCCCCGCCGCGCCCTAGCAGAGCAGTGCCCATGGAAACGCCCGCCTCCACCGAACCCGTCGCCTCGCGCCCCGAAAACGTGCAAGCGCCTGGCCCAAAGCCGGAAAAGCCGAAGTCGGAGTGGCGGGACCTCGCCACCTTCCTGCTCAAGCTGGCGCTGATCGTGTTCGTGGTGCGCAGCTTCATCTTCTCGCCGTTCAGCATTCCGAGCGAGTCGATGCTGCCGCGGTTGCTGATCGGCGACTATCTGTTCATCACCAAGTGGAACTATGGCTACTCCAAGCACTCGCTGCCGTGGAGCCTGCCGCTGATCCCGGGCCGCATCCTGCCGCGCGATCCTGCCCGCGGCGACGTGGTGGTGTTCAAGGCACCGAACCATAATGGCGAGGACTGGATCAAGCGCGTCATCGGCCTGCCCGGCGACACGATCGAGATGGTCAACGGCCAGGTGATCCTCAACGGCAAGCCGGTGCCCAAGCAGCGCATCGCCGATTTCGTGCTGCCGATCACGCCGAACTTCACCCATTGCCCGACGCAGTTCCAGACCGCGGACGCCAAGGGCGCACCGATCTGCCGCATCCCGCAGTTCCGCGAGACGCTGCCCAACGGCAAGCAGTATAACGTGCTCGATCAGGACAATCTGCCGCAGGACAACACGCAGGTGTTCACCGTCCCCGCCGGCCATGTGTTCCTGATGGGCGACAACCGCGACAACTCCACTGACAGCCGCTTCCAGCAGCCGCCCTATGGCTCGGGCATCGGTTTCGTGCCGATCGAGAATATCGAGGGCAAGGCGGTGGTGAACTTCTGGTCGACTGACGGCGGTGCCAACTGGTTCCTCCCCTGGACCTGGTTCACCGCGGCGCGGTGGAGCCGGATCGGAGAAGGCTTCTGAGCGTGCCCGATCTGGGCGGCTGGGTCGAAAAGACGTTCGGCCGCCCCGCCAAAGACCTGCCGGCCTTCCAGCGCGCGCTGACCCATGGCAGCCAGGCCGCCGGCAACTACCAGCGGCTCGAATTCCTCGGCGACCGGGTGCTGGGGCTGATCGTCGCCGAATGGCTGTTCGAGCGGTTCCCGGAGGAGCCAGAAGGCGCGCTCTCGCGTCGGCTCAACTCGCTGGTGACCGGCCCGGTCTGCGCCGATGTCGCGCGCGAGCTGGGCGTGGTGCCGCATCTCCGCCTCGGCAAGCAGGCGCGCGACGACGGCGCCGCCGACAGCGACAATGTGCTGGGCGACGTGATGGAGGCGCTGATCGGCGCCTGGTATCGCGAGGCCGGGCTCGACGCCGCGCGCGCCTTTGTCCGCAAGGCCTGGGGCAACCGGATCGACGAACACGCCAAGGCGCCCAAGCATCCCAAGTCGGCGCTCCAGGAATGGGCTGCCGCGCGCAACCGCCGTCCGCCCGAATATGAAATCCTCGACCGCTCCGGCCCCAACCACGCGCCGCGCTTCACGGTAAAGGTGTCGATCGGCAAGCTCGCCGAAGCGAGCGCCGAGGGCAGCAACAAGCAGGAAGCCGAAACCGCGGCGGCAGCGGCGCTGCTGGCCAAGCTGGGCGGCTGAACAAAGCGCCCCCTCAATCTTCGTCATCCCGGCGAAAGCCGGGATCCAGTAGCTTCTACGCCATGGCTCGAGCCGAGCCGGTGAGGGCAATGGATCCCGACTTTCGTCGGGATGACGGGTTCGGGAGGAGCGGCACCCGTTGACTCCGCCGCCCCTGCCCCGCCAAGCCCGCTGCCATGTTCCGCGCCTTCCTTCTCGCCGCCCTGTTCCTCCTCGGCAGCTGCGGCACCGCGCCGCGCGAGGCCAAGCCTGCGCTCTGGGCGGTACGCGACGGCGACACCACCGTCTATCTGTTCGGCTCCGTCCACCTGCTCCCGCCCGACCTGCGCTGGCTCGAGGGGCCCGTGCGCACCGCCTTCGACGCCAGCGACACGCTCGTCCTCGAACTGGTGATGCCGCCGCAAGCCGAAACCCAGGCGCTGCTCGACAAGCTGGGCCGCACCCCGGGCGACCCCACCGTCGCCGCCCTGCCCGCGCCCGAGCATGCCAAGCTGGAAGGTGCGCTCCGCCAGGCCGGGCTATCGCCGCAATCGCTCGACCGCGACGAGCCGTGGCTGGCCGCGCTCACCCTGTCGCTGCTGCCGCTCCAGACGCTCGGCTATGACGATGCGCGCGGTGTCGAGCAGGTGCTGCAGGCCGCCGCGACGAAGGCGGGCAAGCAGGTAATCGGGCTGGAAACCGCCGAGGAACAATTTGGCTATTTCGACCATCTCTCCGACGCCGCGCAGACCCGCCTGCTCGGCGACACGCTCGACGGACTGCCCGAGACCGGCGCCAATATCGACGCCGCGGTCGCCGCCTGGAGCAAGGGGGATGCCGACGCGCTGGCCCGCCTGCTCAACGCCGACCTCGCGCCCAATCCGGAGATGCGCGACACGCTGCTGCTCCGCCGCAACCAGCGCTGGGCGGCCTGGGTCCAGGGCCGCCTGCAGCGCGCGGGCACGGTGTTCGTCGCGGTGGGCGCAGGCCATCTCGCCGGTAGCGACAGCGTGCTGGCGATGCTCACCAAGTCCGGGCTGAAGGTCGAGCGGCTCCAATAGGAAGCCGCCCGGCCCGCCGCTCAGTCCTGCGGCGCGTCGATGACCACGATACGGGTGAGCGAGGTCAGAAAGTCGATCCCGTCCCAGATCGCGTTGAAGTTCAGCGCGTGGCCGAAAGGCACGATGCGGTCGATCCCCTGCGGCTGGGCGTTCAGCAGGAAGGCCTGCCAGTCGCCCTTGGGCACGCCGAAGCTGGCCACCGTCTGCCAGTTGCGCCGCGCACTGGCGCCGAGTTCCTCCAGCGCCGCGACATGGAATTCGCGGAAGAAGCCGCCGCCGGTGCCGTTGGGTTCGCCGAGCAGCGCGATCGGGCACCGCACGACGCTGATGAAATTGGTCTCCAGCGGCACCACGCTGGCATGGACGCTCACCGCATTGTCCTGCTCGGCGAGCAGCTTGGCGACCGCGCCGGCATCTTCCCAGCCCAGATTCGCCTCGCGCGCGCCGGCTTCGACATGGTGCCAGAAATCGGTGCTCGCCGCCGCGATGTCGTATGCCGAGCCGCGCCACACCAGTGCGCGGGGGGACGAACAGGCCATCTGGCCAAACCACAGCGAGTCGTTGACGAAATCGCGGGCAACCGGCGTCTTGTTTTCGTTGGCCAGCCAGGCCTTGGCGTCGACCACCGCGAGTGAATATTTGTTCGGGAAGGTAAGCTCGGTGCCGCCGGGCGAGAGCGGGCTCTTGCGGATCAGCTCCACCGTGCCGTCGCCGCCCCACACGACGCGAACGTCGCAGTGGCGCGAAAAGGCGTCGGTGATCGACTGGTCATGCTCGTAGCGGACGATGCCGATGATCCCGCGCAGCCGCGCGCTCGACGCCTCGACCACCTGCTTGAGGATGTCGTTGAGCAGGTCCGACTGCTGCGCCGCGCGCGAGGACATGCGCACCAGGTTCACATTGCCGGCGAGCATCGACAGCAGCAGCGAATAGACGAAGATCGTGTCGACGTTGGACGGCGCGATATGGAACGCCAGCCCGCGGGCCAGCCGCAGCGCGTCCGGGTACTGCGCGTCGAACCGGTCCTTCATCCGCTTGATGTTGGCGCCGCGCGCCCAGAAGCCCAGCGCGACCAGTTCCGGATGGCGGCGGGCCTGCGGGCTGGCCATCAGCGCCTTGCCCAGCCGCTCGATGAACTCGATCACCGCCGGATCGAACGGGGCGAGCGGGCGCTGCGCCAGCAAAGCGTCGATGTTCGCGCCCTCGGGGACGACGAACCGCACCTTGTCGAGACTGTTCATAGCTTGGCACTCACTCGCATGGTTCGATCGGTTCACTGGTTGCTGGCGAAGGTGTCGCTGCAGCCGCGCACTTCGGCCTTGGGCAGGCGACCATGGACCGCGAAATACTTGCCCTTGCGGCCGCAGGCGCAATCGTCCTCGCCGAGCAGCGTACCCTGGTCCTCGGTCAGCAGCGAGTGGCCGGGATAGCTGCGCGGCAGCACCGAGACGACCTGGATCACCCCGGTCTCGCCGATATCGCACGCGCTCCAGTCGACCGGGCGGCGGATCACCACGTCGGCGAAGACCGGGGCATGGAGGTGCCCCGCCTCGCACTCGACGAAGATCGAGCCGGTCTGCTCGACCATGCCGTAGAAATTATGGACGCGGCCGAAGCCGGCGAGATCGCTCGCGCGCTGCTTGAAATGCTCGTTGGAGACCTTCTCGGCCTCCAGCTTCTTCCAGCCGCCCGAATGGATCAGGATCGCATTGTCGAACGGCAGCTTGCGGCCCGACTGCTCGAGCTGCTGGATGAAATAGCGCCACACCATGAAGGTGAAGCCGAAGGCGAAGATCGGCTGGCCGGCATTGGCGGCGGCGAAGGTCTCCAGCGCCTCCCAGTCCAGCTCCATCGTCTCGTCCTTCAGCGCGAAGACGTGCTGGCGGCCGAAGGTCATCATGCCGAGGATGCCGGCGCCGCGCGCGCTGAAGGTGCGGCGGTCCTTCACCACGCTGGGGTGATCGATGATCAGCATCGGCAGCCGCTTCGGGCCGATGAACGAGGTCATGATCCTGGTCAGCGCGCGGGTCTGCAGCCGGGCGGTATCGGCATCGAGGAAGATGCGCGAGGGGCGCTGGCCGGTGGTGCCCGAGGAGGTCATCGTCTTGAACACCTGGTCCTGCGGCACCGAGGACAGATCGTGCAGCTTGAACATGCTGACCGGGATCAGCGGCGCGTCGGCCCCGCCCGGCAGGTCGCCCGGGCCATAGGCGTCGAGGATCGCGCGATAGCCTTCGCATTCGGTCCCGTGGAATGCCGTCAGCTCGCGCAGCTCGGCCTGGAGCAGCGCGTGCTTCTCCGCCTTGGGGAGGTCGTAGACGGGAACCTCGAAAAAGGACTCAATCATCGCTTCAACTCCTTTTTCCGCACCGACAACGCTATCGGCCCCGGCATCGCGCCGATATCTGGCGTCGGCCAGGGCTGTTCAAGTCACGCAGGCTTCGAGGCCTGCTCCCATGCTGCTTGCAGCGCCGCCGCCGTCACCTTGCCGGAAGCGGTGCGCTCGACGGGGCCGCCGCTGCGCACCTCGATGCCGCGCGGGGGCAACGAGAAGGCATCGACGATCGTCTTGCGCACCTCGGCAGGATCGAGGCCGCCATGGATCAGCACCTGCAGCTTGTCGTCGGCGCCGAAGCAGAACACCTCGGCCTCGGGCGTGGCGATGCGGCGCTCGACCTCGTCGAGGTTCACGCGCAGGCCGAACACCTTGAGGATCCGCGAGCTGCGCCCGACGATCCGCAACAGGCCGTCCTCGCCCAGCTGCGCCAGATCGCCGGTGGACAGCACGCCGCCCAGCTCGTCGCCCTTGGCGAGATCGGCGCGCGCCAGCGCGTAACCCATCATCACCGCGGGGCTGTGGATCCGCATCTCGCCGGTCTCGCCCGGCGCGGCCGACGACCCGTCGTCCTTGACCAGCTCGATCGTGACGCCCGGAATGGCGACGCCGATCGCGTCCGGATGCGCCGCGGCATGTTCGGGCGGCAGATAGGCGACGCGTGGGCCGGCCTCGGTCTGGCCGTACATCACGAAGAACTTGCGATCGGTCCGCGCCGCCCAGTCACCAAAGAAGGACACGATGCGCGGATCGAGCCGCCCGCCCGCCTGGGTGAGCGTCTTGAGGCTCGGCAGGCTCAGCTTCTCCTCGCCGAAGCGGCGGAGCGTCGTATAGTGGAACGGCACCCCCGCGATCGAGGTCGCCGCGTGCTGGCGCAGATCATCCCAATAGCCCGGCTCCATCACCGTCTTGCGGGTGACGCAGATGCACGCGCCGACGGCGAGGTGCGAATGGATCACCGACAGGCCGTAGGAATAGCTCATCGGCAGGTGGAGCAGCGGCCGTTCTTCGGCGGTCAGCGCCAGATACTGGGCGATGCTCTCGGCATTGGCCGTGATGCCGGCGAGGCGCTGGCGCACCAGCTTGGGCGAGCCGGTGCTGCCCGAGGTGGTGAGCAGCAGCGCCAGATCGGCATGGAGCTCGGCCGGCGGTGCATCGGTAACGGTCACGCTGCCCGCCACCGGATCGACGATCGCGTTGGGCTGGTAGACCGCGTAGAGCTGCGCCGACAGCAGCTCGGAAAGATCGGCTTCCAGGAGCAGCGGCACATGACCCGCGTGGAGCAGCGCCACATAGGCCGCGATCGATTCGGCCGAGACGCTGCACCGAAGCACGACCAGCGACCGCGTCGCGGGCAGCCCCGCGATCAGCCGCTGCCCGAGCGCCAGCGTCTCGGCATAGCTGAGCACGCGATCGCCGTCGGCGACGCAGGGATTGCCGGCGAATGCCTGGAAGACCCGATCGAACATGCGCCTAGACCATCATCCCGCCGTCGACGCCGATCACCTGGCCGGTGATGTAACGGGCGGCATCGCTGGCGAGGAAGACGCTGAGCCCGGCAACGTCCTCGGGGGTGCCGAGGCGACCCATGCCGATCGACGCGACGGTCTCCTGCCGCTTCTCCTCCGACAGCCCCTCGATCAGCGCCGTGTCGATCGCGCCCGGCGCGATGGCGTTGACGCGGATCTGGCGAGCGGCGAATTCCTTGGCGAGGCTCTTGGTCACGCCGATCACGCCCGCCTTGCTGGCGGCATAGACCGCCTGGCCGGCAAAGCCCTGCGCGCCCATGATCGAGGTCAGGTTGATGATCGAACCGCCGCCGTTCCGCGCCATCAGCCGCGCCGCATATTGCGAGGCGACCAGCACCGAGCGCAGGTTCACCTGGTAGGTTTCGTCCATCATCTCGACCGAGGCCATCTCGATCATCGAGGCCTTCAGGATGCCGGCATTGTTGACCAGCACGTCGAGGCGACGATCGGCCTTCTGGATGGTCCCGAAGGCCTGCTTGATCGCCGCCGGATCGGCAACGTCGAAATAGAGCGCGCGCGCCTCGCCCGCGCCGAGCGCGTTGAGCGTCACGAGAGTCGCATCGAGCGCCCCCTCGGTCCGCGCCGCGAGCCAGACGGTGGCGCCGGCCTCGACCAGCCCCTTGGCGATCGCCGCGCCGATGCCGCGCGACGCCCCGGTGACCAGGGCGACGCGGCCGGCGAGCAGGTCAGGCCTCGACATCATACTTCTTGAGGATCTCGCGAATCGTGCCGACGCTCGACATCGCGACGATGTCGTCGGTGTCCAGCATCACGTCATAGGCGGCTTCCAGCTCGGCGATCAGCGCCATGTGCGCCACCGAATCCCATTCGGGGATCGAGTTGTACTTCAGGTCGTCCGTGATCGCGGAGCGATCGAGCATCAGTGCGCGCGCGACGATTTCGTGCAGGTCTTCGGCCATGTGTAGATCCTTGATGGGGAGAGAAAGAACTTATGCCGCGTCGGCGGGCGTGGATGCTGCCGGGGGCGCTGCTGCCGCGGCAGCCGCTGCGTCGGCGCTCGCGCGCGACAGGATGAGGCCCCACTGTCCGGTGACGATACCCTTTTCCATCACCCGCGCGGGGTTGCCGCCGGCGAGGCAGCCATCGGGAATGTCGCGCATCACCACGCTGCCGGCGGAGATGATGCAGCCGTCGCCGATCTTCACGCCCGGGAAGATGATAGAATGCGCGCCGATCTGGCAGCGCTCGCCGATGATCGTCTTCAGGTGCATCCGGCGCACATAGTCGTGCGTCAGGATCGCGGCGCCGAAGCTGACCGCCGTGTCCTTGCCGATCCAGACGCCGTCGGGATGCGCCTTGTCCAGCTTCGACGACAGCGAGATCGCACAGCCCTCTGCGATGTGCATGCCCCAGAATTTGTTGAGATACAGCCGATAGATCTCAACCGCATAGCGCCTGAGCTTCCGCCGGATGAGAGCCGCAGCCCCGAATTTCGCCATCTTAATCCCCCGAGCGCAATTTCAACCAATCGAACCTTCGACTCCGTCGATCGATTGGCTCAGACTACTACAAAACCGTTCACGCCGCCCCCACGCCACAACGCACATGCACAAGGACCGCGGGAGACCAGGCCTTATCGCCTTTTAGTCAGCGATCTTCCACTGCCGCAAGCGTCCATGTTCACCAATTATTATCTAATTGCGCCATCTACCCGCGGAATGTGACCGTTCGTCGTCACTATCCGCGGCGCTGCCGGACGGCCGGCGAGCGACGGGGTATAACACCCGAAACCCGGTTCGGCTCCCAGGAAATGTTGCGCCGCAGCATGCGCACTTCCCGAAGCGGGACCGACTTGCGATTTCGCCGCGCTTCGCCTATAGGCGCGCGCTTGCCGTGGCAGGGTCATCCCTGGAGGCCTGCCGCTGCATGCACGTTGAAACATTTAGCGCATTGGAAATCGACACATGAGCGACACGCTTACGCTGTCGGCCGAAACGCGCGACCGGGCTGGCAAGGGAGCCTCCCGGGCGCTGCGTCGTGAAGGCCGCGTCCCCGCCGTGATCTATGGCAACAAGCAGGATCCGCAGAGCATCCACGTCAACGAGCGTGAGCTGCAGAAGCTGCTGAACACCGGCCACTTCTTCAACTCGGTGATCATGGTCAATGGCGAGCGCACGCTGGCCAAGGACGTCGCCTTCGACGTCGTCACCGACCGCCCGCTCCATGTCGACTTCCTGCGCATCTCCGAGCACGCGACCGTCCATGTCGAAGTGCCGATCGTGTTCGTCGACGAAGAGCTGGCCCCCGGCCTGAAGCGCGGCGGCGTGCTCAACATCGTCCGCCACGAGCTGGAGCTGGTGGTCGACGCAGCCGAGATCCCCGACCAGGTCGAGATCTCGGTCAAGGGCCTCGAAGTCGGCGATTCGCTGCACATCTCGGCCGTGACCCTGCCCAAGGGCGCGACCCCCGCGATCACCGATCGCGACTTCACCATCGCCACCGTCGTCGCGCCGTCGGCGCTGAAGTCGGCAGACGGCGAAGCGGAAGCCGAGTCGGCCGAGGGCTGATCGGCCTTCCCTTCACGGGTTCAAAAGATCGCCTCCGCACCCTAGGTGCGGGGGCGATTTTCTTTTTCGGGAGTGTGGGTGATGCAGCTATGGGTGGGTCTCGGCAATCCGGGGCCGCAATATGCGATGCACCGCCACAATGTCGGGTTCATGGCGCTGGACGCGCTGGCCGAGGTGCACGGCTTCTCCGCGCCGAAGAAGCAGTTCCAGGGCTGGACCCAGGAAGGCCGCATCGGCACCGAGAAGATCGTGCTGCTCAAGCCCGGCACCTTCATGAACGAAAGCGGCCGCGCCGTGCGATCGGCGATGGATTTCTACAAGCTCGCGCCCGAGGACGTCACCGTCTTTCACGACGAACTCGACCTGCTACCGATGAAGGTGAAGGTAAAGCGCGGCGGCGGCACCGCCGGGCACAACGGCCTGCGCTCGACCGACGCGCATCTCGGGCCGGACTTCCGCCGGGTGCGGCTCGGCATCGGCCATCCCGGGCACAAGGACCGGGTGACCGGCTATGTGCTCGGCAACTATGCCAAGGCCGAGATAGAGCCCTTGTCCGACATGCTCGGCGCGATCGCCGCCGAGGCATCCTGGCTGGCGGCAGGGGACGATGTGCGCTTCATGAACGAGGTCGCGCGGCGGATGCAGGACTGAGCGCCGGCCAAGTTTCTCTACACTTCCAGAAGGTTACCACTTGATACCGGCAGCGGTCGTGGCATCCTCCCGTCGAACTCGATGAGAGGAT
Organism: Sphingomonas sp. ABOLE; assembly: GCF_003950455.1. Taxonomy (NCBI): domain Bacteria; kingdom Pseudomonadati; phylum Pseudomonadota; class Alphaproteobacteria; order Sphingomonadales; family Sphingomonadaceae; genus Sphingomonas; species Sphingomonas sp. ABOLE. The sequence continues at coordinate 2,829 of NZ_QQWY01000036.1, read as the reverse complement.
GCCCGATGCGCCTGGTCCTGACCGCCCTGCTCGCTCTCGTGCCGCTTGCCGCCCCCGCCGCAGCCCAGACCGCCGCCACCCAGACGCAGCAGCCGGTCTATGAATTGCGCATCTATTATCCGGCGCCGGGCAAGGCCGAAGCGCTCAACGCGCGTTTTCGCAACCACACGCTCAAGCTGTTCGCCAGGCACGGCATGCGCAACGTCGCCTATTGGAACGAGCTGCCTCGGCCGGATGCGCCCGAGGGCCGCGTGGTCTACATCCTCGCCTACCCCAGCCGCGAAGCGCGCGAGGCGGACTGGAAGGCGTTCGGCGCCGATCCCGAATGGCAAAAGGTCGTCGCCGAGTCCGAAGCAAGTGGCAAGATCGTCACCAAGGTCGAGAGCATCTTCATGACGATGGCGGATTATTCGCCGGCGCTCGCGCCGTCCGGCAGATAAACGAAAGGGGCCCGGTCTCCCGAGCCCCTTCCGTTCATCTTGGTGTAGGCGCTTACTGCTTCACGCCGACCACTTCGCCGACGATGCGGGTGTCCGCGCCGTTGATCGTGCCCGAGGCGCCGAAGACGATGCCGAGGTTCACGCCCTTCGAGCCGTAGAAGGCGCCGGCAATCGTGCCGGTCGCAGCACCGCCGCTCACCAGGCTGCCGCTGAACTGGTTCTGCCCGATCGGGATCGCGCCCTGGGCGTTCAGCGTCACATAGGTGGTCTCGGCGCCGCCGCTCGGCAGCGTCGTCAGGTTCATCGTGGTGGTGACGAGGCCGGTGGCGAAGTTGACCGCTACGGTCGCCGTGCCGCCGACGCGGACGAGCGTCGTCGCGCCATTGGCGACGCTCACCGAGCGACCGACGATCCGCGCGGTATAGTTGGCGGTGCCGGTGGTGAGCATGTCGTAGCTCAGCGTCGGATAGCCCCAGATCGCATAGGTCAGGCGCTTCTGGCCGGTGGTCGAATCGCCGCGCCACCAATTGGCATAGCTCAGCACGGTCAGCGTCTTGAGCAGGCTGTCGCTGGTGGTCACGGTCGCCGCGCCGATGTTGTTCAGCACTTCGAGCTGGCTGAAATTGCCCGCCGCAGCGCCGGTCGCGGTGCTGACGCTGCGATAGACGAACTCAGTGACCGTCGGCGCCGCCGGGGTGGTGACGTTGGTGCCGACGAAGCGCGATTCCTCGGTCGCCTCGTCCATCACGAAGGTACCGTTGGTGAGGTCGGTGGTCGCGGCCAGCTTGACGCGGCTGGTGAAGGTCTCGGTCGCCGTCACGCCCAGCGTCACCGCACCCGCAGCGGGATCGCCGGTATAGTTGGTCGTCGCGTTCAGCGTGCTGAACTCGGCGGCGGCAGCCAGCGGGAAGGCGGTGTAGGTCGCGGTCGGCGTCGGGGTGGGCGTCGCCGAGCCCGATGCGGTGGGGGTCGGGGTCGGCGTCGGGGAGGAGTTTCCACCGCCGCTGCAGCTTGCCAGCGCGGCCGCAGCCGCGGCGCTGCCCAGAATGACATAACGGCGAATCATACGAAAACTCCTCGAGAACCTGCCGCACGCAGCAAAAGACTTGGCCCCCTGTACCCCAGATGAACGCCCCTGCGTCAAGGCCGCGCGCGTCACACTGGAAAAACCCGCCGCCTGCGCGTATCGGGCACACCATATCGCCGGCGCGCCCGCCGGCCCCTTCACGACAGGATCGAAGTACATGGGTTTCCGTTGCGGCATCGTCGGCCTGCCCAATGTGGGCAAGTCCACGCTTTTCAATGCGCTGACCGAGACGGCCGCGGCGCAGGCGGCCAATTATCCGTTCTGCACGATCGAGCCGAACGTCGGCAACGTCGCGGTGCCCGATCCGCGGCTGAACAAGCTGGCGGAGATCGCCGGCTCGCAGAAGATCATCGAGACGCAGCTCGGCTTCGTCGACATTGCGGGCCTGGTGCGCGGCGCGAGCAAGGGCGAAGGCCTGGGCAACCAGTTCCTCGGCAACATCCGCGAGGTGGACGCGGTCGTCCACGTGCTGCGCTGCTTCGAGAATGACGACATCCAACATGTCGACAACCGCGTCGATCCGATTGCGGACGCCGAGACGGTCGAGACCGAGCTGATGCTCTCCGACCTCGAAAGCCTGGAAAAGCGCGTGCCCAACCTCGCCAAGAAGGCGGCGCAGGGCGACAAGGAAGCCAAGGCCGCCGCGAGCGTGCTCGGCCAGGCACTCGACCTGCTGCGCGACGGCAAGCCCGCGCGCCTCACCCAGCCGAAGGACGAGGACGAGGCCCGCCACCTGCGTCTCGCCCAGCTGCTCACCGCCAAGCCGGTGCTGTACGTGTGCAACGTCAACGAGGAAGACGCGGCCAACGGCAACGATCTCTCCGCCAAGGTCTTTGCCAAGGCCGCGGCCGAGGGTGCGCAGGCAGTGGTCGTCTCGGCGGCGATCGAGGCCGAGATCGCGACCATGCCGATCGAGGAGCGCGGCGAGTTCTTGCGGGAGCTGGGGCTGGAGGAGACCGGCCTCGCCCGCGTGATCCGCGCCGGCTACACGCTGCTCGACCTGCTCACCTTCTTCACCGTCGGCCCGAAGGAAGCGCGCGCCTGGACCGTTCACCGCGGCGCCACCGCGCCCAATGCGGCGGGCGAGATCCACAGCGATTTCGAGAAGGGCTTCATCCGCGCCGAGACGATTGCCTATGACGATTTCGTCGCGCTGGGCGGCGAAGCCAAGGCGCGCGAGGCCGGCAAGCTGCGCGCGGAAGGCAAGGCCTATGTCGTCAATGATGGCGACGTGATGCACTTCCTGCACAGCTGATCCGGTCTCAACCCCCTCCTCCTTGGAGGAGGGGTTGGGGGTCTGTC